>CAZKQK010000004.1:3937-79584 GCA_964554865.1 uncultured Luteolibacter sp.
GGTGTCCTGGAACTCGTCCACGGTCACCCGCCGGTAGCGCTCGCGGAAATGGTCGCGCACGTCGGCATGCTCGCGCAGGATGCGCTCGGCGAAAAGAAGCAGATCGTCGAAGTCCACGGCGTTCTGCGCCCGCAGTTCGTTCTGATAGGCCACCGAAAGCCGGGCGAAATACTCGTCCTCCATGTTCGCCGGATCGAGGCCCTTGTTCTTGCACTTTGAAATGGCGCCGAGAACGGTCTCCGGTTTCACCTTCTCGTCGGTGCCGCCCTTGCGGACGAGCAATTGTTTCATCAGCCCGACCTGGTCCGAGTGCGAGCAGATCGAGAAGTTCTTCTTATATCCGAGCCTGTCGATGCCGCCGCGCAGCAGGCGGACGCAGAGCGAGTGGAAGGTGCAGACGGTCATCTCGGAAGCCGCCTTTTTGCTGACCATGCCGCCGATGCGCTCCCGCATCTCGGTGGCGGCCTTGTTGGTGAAGGTGACCGCCAGGATCCGGTCGGCAGGCACCTTGCGCTCGAGCATGTGGGCGATGCGGCAGGTCACGGTGCGGGTCTTGCCCGTGCCGGCCCCGGCGAGAATCATGACCGGGCCGTCCTGCGCCGCCACCGCCTGGCGTTGCGCTTGGTTGAGGGATTCGAAGGAAAACGAGGATGCCATCGGCGCGGCGGAGTCAAGCGGGCGCCCGGCGGCGAGGCGAGTACGGAGTTGCCGTGGCGGGACATTTCCGTAAGAAATCCGTTTCGTCAAAAAATCCGATGTTTTCGCTTGCCAAGCCCGGCCCGAATTCCCATACAACGCGCCCGCGCATGCGGAATGGGTAGATGCCCGAGTGGCTAAAGGGGGCAGACTGTAAATCTGCTGGCTTACGCCTACGTTGGTTCGAATCCATCTCTACCCACCAATTTGATTTTAAATGACTTGAGGAGCCGGAGGGCTCCTTTTTTGTTAGTTTGTGAATGAGCCATTCCGGCAGTTTTCCGGCAGTTTTCGTTTGAACGGACGCGGACCGTGGAGGATTTCCAGTGAGCCATCCGGTTTTTGGCGACACATGTGGCTGCAACTGACACCGTTCAAAGCAGTGAAACAGCGGGCATAGAATCGCGCTTTACCCGCGATGGCCCAATTGGTAACACTACCAGCGTCGGTCTGCCCTCACAGCCGGAAAATCAGCACGAGGGCAATGATGACCACCAAAGACACCGAACTCCTGATCTCCCACTGGGGAGCCGATCCGAGACCACCAATCCTCCGTGATCCCTGGGAAAGGCGGTCCAGCTCGTCCGAGCCGGAAAGGGCAACAAGGACGGCATTGAGGAACCGCCCGGATTTCGGCTGGGCTCTGGCTGAACGCCTCGCCGTTTCCCGCCGTACTTGTCCGATCCTCAAGCGCCGGGAATTCCGCTGGATCCGGGCTGCAAGGAACCTCCACACCGGCGGCGTGACGGCCGCCAAGCACCTCCGCGACCTGGAAATCGTGAAGCAGGCCAGGTTCCTTCATAAGTCCCCCGAGATTCGGCCCATCCTGAATGCCCTGCTGATGACCCGGGATGCCACGGCACAGACGGTTGCGGAGGCTCTCAACATCAAGCCGGTGGAAGTCGTCGAGGCCTACGGCGACCTGTTCTTCAGCGTCTTGGGCCGGAAGGAGGACCTGGCCTACATCCTGAATCTCCTTGGACACGGAAAGCCCGCCTCCTTGTTCATCTGCGACTCCAGTCTGAGGCGGCACATCGACGCCTTCTCGGTGCCGACACCAAGGGGAGCCTCCAACACCCTGCTCCAGGACCTCGCCGACGACCCGGTCCCCAAGAGGATGGAGGCAACGCTTCACCCCCAGTTCCTCGTGAAGGGATCGGATGCGCTGTCCTTGAAGACCTTGGTGGAAAACTGCCACTTGCGGACCGCACTTGTCGTTCAGCCGAAACTGGAGTTGGCGAAAAAAGGCTCCCACCCGTCGAAGGATCTGAAGATCCTCATCAACGTGCTCGACGGGATGACAGTGATGAAGCGCCCGGACTCGATCGAACGTGGACGTGATGCGAGCCTCCTTGCAAAAGCCCATGCCCTGCTGGCCCTGACAAAGCCTGAAATACAAGCCATGCATGCAATGGATCCCGAGCACCTGAACCGCTTCCTGTGGCTCAAGACCGGAGAGAGCAAGAACCATGGCCCAAGCGATGCGAACGCCTGCGAGACGCTCCTGAATGCCTACCAACGGACCCTTGAGGAAATCCTCGACCTCCGTCGTGAAGGCCGGGCATTGATGGTGGAGTTCAGTTCCCCCAGGATGGCGGCCGGGTTTGAGTCCGAGCGGCATGCCTATGAGGACGAAATCCTGCGGACTGCAGCCGGCGCGGGACCATGGGCGAGGGGACTGCCGCAAATCTTCTTCTGGGCGCTCGGCTTCCTGCGCCGTTCCTTGCCTGCCGACCGCCGGCCGGATGATGCGGGCCTCATGGCCTCGTCCTTTGCCGCTGCCCGCCGGCTGGTGGAGAACCACCGCGATCAGGTTCTGGTGATCACCAATGCAGGACTTCTGGCGGAACGCCGCAAGCTGGCCCGGAGGATTGTCAAGATATTGGGAGATGCCCTATCGCCCCAGCCTTTCCGGGAGATTAACCGGAGCTTCCATCGCAAGAAAAAGGAGATTCTGGCTCCGGTGGTTGAAGCGCTTATCGAAGTTGGAGTGCTTGTCCGGGACGATGACAGGAATCTCACCCTTGGCCCGGTCGAGTTGGCGGATGTCGAGGAGATCCTGAATCAGAAGTTTGCCCAGTCCCAATGAAGGTTGGCTGATGGGAAACCTCTCTTCAACAGCACTCCCTCCTGCCCAAAAACGGTCTGATGACCTGCCGAAACGTTGACAGCGTTGACAGCGTTGACAGTTTCCGGAACGACATGGGGTTGGCGACTTGGACGGTCACTTCCGCCCACTTCCCGGCGGCGTCCGCCCCTCGCCGAAGGATTTTTCGCTCCGATAGCGCAGCCAGACCCGCAGCACTTGGGGCACCTTTTGCCGCTCCGCCTCGCTGAGTGACTCATAAAGCGCCAGCGCTTTCTCCCGTTCGCCGCGGCAGGCGCGGTTGTTGTGTGAGTCCCAGTATGTCCGCGCCACGCGGATGCGCCGGCAGGTTTCCTTGATCAAGGCAGGCCCGGCGAGGGGCTTTTGGTCGTCTTTCCTGCGCATGATGGCCCTCCTACAGCAGCATCTTCAAGGCACCGGGCACGTTGAAGCGTTTCTTGTCGGGCGGCAGGAAGTCGCTGATGAGGTGGTTGATCCACTCGCGCGAGGTCTCGATGTCACCCAAGGCGATGAAGGTTTCGCCAGCCTCGGAAGCCAGTTCGTAGGTCTTGACCGCCACTTGGATCGGCGACGCTTCTCCACGGAGTTCGAGTTCGAGTTCAATGCGGTGGTTCTGTGAGTCGATTCGGATTTGGGTCATTTGTCCGTAGCGTTTGAGGGTTTGGTTGAACCACAGCTTGACGGCTCCTGCGAGCAGGTAGTCCTTGGCGGGGCTCAGGCGGGAGAAAAGCGACATGGCCAGTGGTCCCTGATTTACGGTCTCAGGGCGGGGGAGTGTAGTCCAGATCGGTCAGATCCGCAGCAGTGGATCAAATTTTCCCCACGAGGGGAATGCGGGAGTTTCCAGCCGCGTTGTCCATCCGGGATTGGTGTCGGCTTGGCCACTCGCCTCAAGCTACCGGTGGGGCAGGGGAGTCCGGGCAGCTCCACAGCCTTTCCCGCTGGCCGCGCTGCTGCCGGTGACACGGCCTGCGGCATCACGCCGGGTGCTGATGGATGTTCCCGATGTCCCCCTGCTGGAGGTTTGGCTGCCGGTGAGACGTCCCGTGGCATCGCGAAACCGGGTCTGGCTGCCAGCTGTTCCGGTCCTGCGGGTTTCCGCGCTGCCGGTGAGCCGACAGCTCGCATCTCGATAGGTGTGCGGGATGAGGCGGATGAAGAGCCTTGGGACGAGGCCGAGCCGGTCAGCCTGCCGCTGGCGTTCCGGTAGGTGGTTTGCGAGTTGCCGCCGGAGTGGCGGTGCCAATGATCCGGCCCGAGGCATCTCGGGTGGTGCAGTGGACCGTGCCGCCGGTGGTCTTCTGGTGCTCTATGGTCACCGTGATACGGCCGGAGGAATCCCGCACGACTTCCCGGCAGGTTTGCGCTATTGAGCCGGTTGAGAGAGCGAAGGAACACAGGGCAGGGAAGAGAAGCGCCTTCATGGTCTTTCTGACAGTAGACGACAAGGTTCCATTCAACGCAGATACACCCGTCTAGCAAGAAACCGAATTTGCCGATTTACTCCAAGTAGGTTTGATGATCGAATCAAGGGGCCTTGAACGAGGCATCTGCATGAAGGTTGTTCTGACATTCTCCCGTTTCCATGCGCCCCTTGCTATCTCTTCCGTGGATGGGGGATATCCCATCCACTTCCGGGGCCGCAAAGAGAAGGCTGCATCTCTCCCTGACACCGTCACGGATAAGCGCTGCGATCCCTACACCACAAAAAAAGGTAACACGTCACCGCTAGCGATCTCTTTACGCCGACAACGGACTCACGCGTCATCGCCGATACCAATGGCGACTTTCGCCGACGTAAAATTCGTTTCCTGATCTCCTCCCATGTCCGACGCATTCTTCGAGAAACCCATTCTCAACTCGCCTTATTATTACCCGCGGTTCCACTGGGAGCTGGATGATGACGGCCAACCTACCGAACGAACGATTCCGACCCGGAGGAAATGCTCATACGTCACACCGGTCCCGAAGCCGAAGAAGCGGAAAGGGAAAAAGAATGACCAGCCCGACATGTTCGCGGAGAAGGTCCAGGGCATCGAGATTGACGGGCAGATCTACGATCAAACCTCCATCGTCAACCAGGTCCGCTCTGCCGTAGATTCCTGGAGGCAGATCAAGGACCCGAAAAACTGGGGTGTCACTCCGGAAACCGCCCGCCTACTCCTGCATTGGCGGCATCACCAATTCAACGGCGTCCGCCCGTTCTTTTGTCAGGTGGAGGCTGTCGAAACCGCCATCTGGCTCACAGAAGTCGCCCCGAAGCAGCCTCAATTCAGAAGGTTCCGGACCTACCTCGAAGCCGCCAGTGCCGAGGCTAATCCGGAGCTTTTCCGGCTCGCCCTGAAACTTGCCACTGGTGCCGGGAAAACCACCGTAATGGCCATGATCATTGCGTGGCAGACGATCAATGCCAACCGCCGGCCAGGTTCGAAGCAGTTCTCCAATGGATTCGTTATCGTCGCCCCGGGCATCACCATCCGCGACCGCCTCCGCGTCCTCCTCCCTAACGACTCCGAAAGCTACTACTTGAACCGCGAGTTGATCCCAGAGGATATGCGCCTGGAGATCCAGAAAGCCCGCATCGTCATCACGAACTACCATGCGTTCCAACTGCGCGAGAAATTGGAGATCTCCTCCGGTGGCCGGAAGTTTCTCCAGGGCCGCGGTCCGGAACTCAACACCCGCGAGACGGAGAGCGAAATGGTCCGCCGCGTAATGGGCGACCTCATGGGCCTCAAGAACATCGTCGTCCTCAATGACGAAGCCCACCACTGCTACCGGGAAAAACAGGCCAGCGACGATGATTTCATCGACGATCACGGCAATCCAATCACCGGCAGCGACTTGACCGAAGCCAAGAAGGCAGCCAAGAAGCAGAATGAATACGCCCGCCTATGGATTTCCGGCCTTGAAGCCGTGAAGCGGACCATGGGCATCTCCACCGTCTTCGACCTCTCAGCGACTCCGTTCTTCCTCGCCGGTTCCGGCTACCGGGAGGGCACGCTGTTCCCGTGGGTCATGTCGGACTTCTCGCTGATGGACGCCATCGAGTGCGGCATCGTCAAGTTGCCGCGTGTCCCCATCGCCGACAACGCCATCGCCGGCAAGGACGACATGCCCAAGCTACGCGTTCTCTGGGAAGCGATGAAGGAGGCGAAGCAAAGCCTCCCGAAATCCGGACGCGGAAAGGCAGGCCAAACCATCGATCCCTTGGCTCTACCTCCGCTCCTCGTCACCGCCTTGGAGGCTCTCTACGGACACTACGTGAAGACCACAGAGGAGTGGAAAGACGCCGGCATTGAGGTTCCGCCCGTGTTCATCGTCGTTTGCCAGAACACAGCGATCTCGGACCTCGTGTATCGCTACATCTCCGGTTTCGAAAAGCCAGCCAACAAGGATGGCAGCACCCCGCCGCCCCACCTTGGCCAATTCCCGCTGTTCCGAAACTACGACGACAACGGCCAGCGACTCGCCCGCCCGAACACCCTGCTCATCGACTCCGAGCAGCTCGAGTCCGGAGATGCTCTCGACAAGGATTTCCGCGCCATGGCCGAATCCGAAATCGAACGCTTCCGCCGCGAACTCATCCAGCGCACCGGAAATCCCCATGCCGGCGACAACATCTCGGATTCCGAACTCCTCCGGGAGGTCATGAATACGGTCGGGAAAAAGGATCGTCTCGGTGAACAGGTCCGTTGCGTGGTTTCCGTCTCCATGCTGACTGAGGGCTGGGACGCCAATACCGTCACTCATATCCTCGGTGTCCGCGCCTTCGGTACCCAACTCCTCTGCGAGCAGGTGGTCGGTCGCGGCCTGCGCCGGCAGTCCTACGAGTTGAACAGCGAGGGACTGTTCGACGTCGAGTATTCCGACATTCTCGGAATTCCCTTCGACTTCACCGCCAAGCCCGTTGTCGCCAAGCCGAAACCACCAAAACCCACCGTTCGGGTCCATGCGGTCCGCCCGGAACGGGACGCACTGGAACTCACCTTTCCTCGCGTCACCGGCTACCGCGCCGAGATCCCCGAAGGCAGGATCACCGCCAACTTCACCACTGATTCCACTTTCACTCTCACTCCTGACGTCGTCGGACCGTCCCGCACCGTCATTTCCGGCATCGTCGGGAAGGTCGAGGAACTCAACGTCCAGCACCTCAAGGACGAGCGCCAGTCCACCATCCTCTTCAAACTCACCACTCACCTCATTGAGACCAAATACCGGGATGAGAACGGCGAGCTTCAACTCCACCTTTTCGGTCAGCTCAAGCGCATCGTTCGTCAGTGGCTTGACAATCACCTCGTTTGCAAAGGTGACACCGAACGAGCCCAGATCCTCATCCGGGAAATGGCCAACGTTGCCTGCAACCGCATCGCGGATGCAATCAATGCCACCGCAGCCCAAGAGGCCAAAATCCAGGCTCTGCTCGACCCCTACAACCCCACCGGTTCCACCGCGCATGTCAATTTCAACACCTCCAAGGACACTTGGAAAACCCGTTCGGATCGATCTCACATCAACCTCGTCGTCACCGACTCCGACTGGGAAGCCCAGTTCGCCCGCGCTGCGGAGGCCCACCCCGCCGTTCTCGCTTACGCCAAGAACCAGGGCCTTGGCCTCGAAGTCCCTTATCTCCTCGGCTCCGACCAACGCCGCTACCTCCCCGATTTCCTCCTGAAAGTGGACGACGGTCGTGGTCCCGACGACATGCTGAATCTCATCGTCGAAATCAAGGGCTACCGCGGTGAGGACGCCAAAGCGAAAGCCGATACCATGCGCGCCTACTGGATTCCCGGCGTCAACAACCTCAAAAAATACGGCCGCTGGGCTTTCGCCGAGTTCACGCAGCCCTACAGCATGGATTCGGACCTCTCCGATACCATCGCCAACGCCATCTCCACCTCGCTCGCAAAACTCAAACACTCCGAAATCGTTCAAATCGAAATTTAGTCCATTCTCCATTTCGACCGGCCGGGTGCTACTCCACCGCGATTGATCCCAGCGATCCGCTATTTTTTAGAAATGTCAGTTCATTCCATGCCAGAGATCCTCCACCAGCTCATCGCGGACTGGGAGAGCGAGTGCGTCGAGTTCAAGGAGGCCAACGACAATTTCCCCACCTCCGACATCGGGAAATACTTCTCCGCTCTCAGCAACGAAGCCAATCTCCGTGCGCGGCCGGCTGGCTGGCTCGTTTTCGGCGTAAGGGATCGCGATCATGCCATCGTCGGCACCACTTATCGCGAAAATTCCGAGCGACTCCATTCCCTGAAGAAACAAATCGCCGATGGAGCGGACCCATCCATCACCTTCCGGGAAATCCACGAACTCGATCTACCGGAGGGACGGGTGATCCTTTTCGAAATTCCCGCCGCCCCACGCGGCACGCCCATCGCTTGGAACGGCCACTTCTACGCCCGCGCCCATGAGAGCCTCACCGCTCTGGATCTTTCCAAACAGGACGAAATCCGCGCCCAGTCGCTCAATGAGGATTGGTCCGCCGGCATCTGTGAGGGGGCGACACTTGCTGACCTCGACCCCGCTGCCGTCGCAAAAGCACGCGAGACTTTCATCATGAAGTTCAGCGAGCGGATTCCAGAAACCGAAATTCGGTCGTGGAATGAGACCGAGTTCCTCGACCGCGCGAAAACCACCATCAAGGGAAGGATCACCCGTGCGGCTCTCCTCCTCCTCGGCCGCTCCGAAAGCACTCACTTCCTATCCCCCCATGTTGCGGAAATGACTTGGCGGCTGGAAGGCGAGGAAACGGCCTACGAGCACTTCCACCCTCCGTTCTTCCTCACCAGCACACGGCTCTATCAGCGCATCCGGAATCTTCGCCTCACGCTCCTTCCTCCCGGGCAGATGATCCCCTTGGAAATTCCGAAATACGACCAGCGGATCGTCCTCGAAGCCCTTCATAATTGCATCGCACACCAGGATTACCAGCTCAACGAGCGGATCATCGTCACCGAGCGCACATCCGGACTGGTCTTTCAAAACGCCGGCTCCTTTTTCGACGGCTCACCCGACGACTACCTCGTCTCCCACCGCACGCCCGCCCGCTACCGCAACCGCTTCCTCGCCGAGGCGATGGTCAACCTGCGGATGATCGACACCATGGGCTTCGGCATCCGCCAGGTCATGTTCCGCGGTCAGGCAAAGCGTTTCCTTCCCCTGCCCGAATACGACCTCTCCCAGCCGGGCCACGTCACCCTCCACCTCGCCGGCCAGTTCCTTGACGAAAACTACAGCCGCGCCCTCCAGGCCCACCCGGACCTCGAATGGACGGACATCCTCGCTCTCGACCGGATTCAGAAAGGCCACTTTCCGGATGAAACGGTCCTCCGCAGTCTTCGCAAGCGGGGCCTCATCGAAGGACGCAAGCCCCATCTCCGCATCACCCCGGACTTCGCCTCCGAGCCCGAGGCGAAGGCGGATTACCTCCGCCACCGTGCTTTCGACGACGATTATTACTGCAAGCTGATCCTCGACTACCTCGCCGAGTTCGGCAGCGGGAAGCGGGCTGATTTCGACCGTCTGCTGACCGACAAGCTATCAAGCGCCTTGGATGCGCGTCAGAAGTCCAACAAGATCAAGAACCTACTTCAAAAGCTCCGCTCCAGGGAAAAAGTCAGGACCACAGGCCCCACGTCGGCCGCCACTTGGATCTTATTGTCTAAACCGGACGATCCCAAGCAGGGATCTAGACAAGCCTAGACAGTTCTAGTCAATGCCGATTTCATCCTTACTGACTTATTTTCAATGCATTAACAAATCTTGAAACGAATGCCGAGTCGCTTTCACTAGCTAAACCCAAGCTTCCCAGTGCCAATTTAGTCAATCTTTCGCCCACTCTCTTCCATCTCCGCCCACTGATCAACCTCACCCGGCAACTCTCCCCCAATCCTGAAAAAACCACCGCACCACAGATTCCAACCACCCCCTCCCATGCCAAACAATATCAAATTCGCAGGATACCCTTCCGCCATCATTTATGAACTCGGCGATGGCAACGACCCTCCCGCAAAACTGAAAGCGGCCAAACACCTCCTCTGGGGGGATTACATGACGGTGAAGGGCCAGAGCAGCGACGGCACTCTCCTCAAGGTCTACTCCCGTGGAGTCGAAGGCTGGATCCGGAAGGAAGAAACCCAATCCAAACGACTCCTGGAAATCGTCTTTGTCGATATCGGCCAGGGTGACGGTGCTCTGGTCGTGACTCCGGATGACAAGAAATACGTGATCGACGCTGGGCAAGGCGACAACATGTTCCGCTTCCTGAGCTGGAGATTCGGAAAATTCCAAAAGAAGATCAGCTTTGACGCGGCAGTTCTGTCCCACTCGGACATCGACCACTATGGCGGCTTCAAGCAGCTTTTCGAAGAACCGAACGCCTACTTCAAGACCGTTTACACCAACGGAATCATGGAGCGTGCCGCCTCAGCCACAACTGACGGCATTGGTCCGAGGGTCCCCTACCAAGGCAGGAAATACATCACCGATCTTGTCACCAATCTGCCCGAGTTGCAGACCTTCCTCTCGAATCCACCAAACTTCGTCAGGAAAGCATACCCGACCATGCTGAACAACGCCCTGCAAAACAATAGCTTTGGCGATTTCAAGATGCTCGACAAGACGGCGGGCCACATGACGGGACACGGACCCGGAAAGCCTCTTGAAATCCAGATTCTTGGCCCATGGCCCGAGGACGTCAGTGGCACGCCCGGCCTCCGTTGGTTCGGCGACGTGGGCAAGACCAAGAATGGCCATTCCATCGTGTTCCGCTTCGTCATGGGCAAGGTCTCCATCTTCATGGGCGGCGATCTCAACATCGAATCCAGCCGGCTACTTCTCGAAATGCACACGGGTCTATCGGGAAATCCTTCGACTCCCGAAGAAGAGGACGAACTCGTGGCCGCGGCCCGCCCCATCTTTGGCTGTGATGTCGCGAAATCCTGCCACCATGGAAGCGCCGATACGCTCCTGCCCTTCATGAAAAGCATCAACCCGGTGGCCACCGTGGTTTCGAGCGGCGACGACGAACCCCACGCCCATCCCCGTGCCGATGCTCTCGGTGCCATGGCCAAGTGCAGCCGCGGAAACCGTCCTCTCATCCTCAGCACCGAACTGGCCCGCTCCGCCAAGGAGCTGATCAAACAACCGGAGATGCTTCGCCAGCAACTCAAGGACCTCAGCGATCAGATCGACGCCGAAACCAACGCCATCAAGAAAAAGAGTCTGCGGACCAAATACCACAAGCTCGTGGACAAGCTGGAACGCAGCGTGGCCGTTTACGGAGCCATCAACCTCCGGACGGACGGTGAGAAAGTCGTTCTCGCCTACAAACTGGAACGCTCGAAACCCTCCAAAGGCTGGGACATCTACGTCCTCGAACCCGCCGGCCCGAACGGCCCCCTCGTTTACCGAAGCAAATACGACTGATCAAACCCTCGCCTCCGCCTATCCGCCCGGTTCAGCCCCCCCTGGACCGGGCGGCCGAACGCCACGCCACCACCGCCCACCCATGACCACACCCACCCAGTTCATCTCCCGATTGACGTCGGAAGGCAGGATCTGCCCGCAGCCACTTCGTTGGAACGAACTCTGGGGACTCCTCCCTGGCAGGCATCGCGTGGGAAACGGGTGGGAACCGCCTCTCCCGCTCATCCTTGCAGCTTGGAATCAAACCTCCGACGAAGAAAAGAGCCTGCGCTTCCTACTTCACCTCCAATGGGCCGAAAAGCATGAAGCCCTCATATCCGCCATCTCCTTCCTCGAATCCCTTTCACCCGCCGACTGGCACACCGCTTCCTGAAATTCAAAACATCGCTCCACCTGCTCACTCGGCACTTCTTCCCACTCCCATCAGTCCTTCGGTTCTTTCCTGAAAACTGAACACTGAAATCTAGCAAACTCTCCCTCTCCATGCCTGCCAAAAAGAAAACCACCGCCCGCAAAACCGTCGCCACCCACACCCACGGCGAAGCCACCCGGAAGAATATCCCTTCCGCGGAGATGCAGCCGGTGGTGGATGACTCGGTGAAAACGCCCGTCCAGGTCGCCTACGAGCGGCGGAATCCGGATCTCGATCCACAGTTCGTCTGGCGCGGCAAGTCCGACGACGCGCTCCAGATCGCCGCCCCGCCGCTCTACATTCAGGAAAAGGTCCATCCCAAGGTCCTCATCGACGATCTCCTCCGCCAATCGAAGAAGAACGCGGTGGCCGCCGGGGACGAAACGCCCGACCTCTTCGCCGATTTCAACGGCCTGCCCAAGAATGCCAAGTCCACCGACTTCTACCAGCACGACGGCCATTGGTCCAACCGCATGATCCTCGGCGACTCTCTCCAGGTCATGGCCAGCCTCGCAGAGCGTGAGGGTCTGCGCGGCAAGGTCCAGTGCATCTACCTTGACCCTCCCTACGGCATCAAGTTCAACAGCAACTTCCAGTGGTCCACCACCAGCCGTGACGTGGCGGACGGCAAGGCCGACCACATCACCCGCGAGCCCGAGCAGGTCAAAGCTTTCCGCGACACCTGGCGCGACGGCATCCACAGCTACCTCACCTACCTGCGGGATCGGCTCACTGTCGCCCGCGATCTCCTCACCGATTCAGGCTCCATCTTCGTGCAGATAGGCGATGAAAATGTCCACCGCGTCCGGGCTATGATGGATGAGGTCTTTGGAGAGGGGAACTTTATTGCACAAATTCAAATCAAGAAATCTGGCGGAGCCACGAGTGCATTCCTTCCAGGCATAACAGATTTCCTTTGCTGGTTCGCCAAAAGCCGAAGTGCCTTAAAATTTCGAACACTCTATCAGGCGCAGGGGTCTCGACGTGATGAAGACTATGGCCTGATTGAATATGGCCCTGATCAATGGGTAACATCATCACAGGCCGTCGAAAACGATTGGTCCGGTCGTCCCATGCAATTAATTACGCTGACAAGCCAGCGACAAGGACGTGATACGTCAGAAGAATCAGCGATGGGCTACGCATTTGATTTTCGTAGCCACGAGTTTCGACCAACCAAGGGACGCGGATGGACCACGACAAAAGCGGGAATGAACCGACTGACGTTGGCAGGCCGTATTGCCCAATCGGGTAACAGCATTCGCCTGAAAAAGTATCTGGACGATTCGCCCGGTCAGAACATCACGGATTTTTGGGACGACATCATTGCTGGAGCCGGACGTGATAAAACCTATGTGGTTCAAACAGGCACTAATGTAATTCAGCGTTGTCTTCTCATGACCACCGACCCTGGCGATCTCGTGCTGGATCCGACTTGCGGTTCCGGCACCACGGCCACCGTTGCCGAGCAATGGGGTCGCCGCTGGATCACGATTGACACCTCCCGCGTGGCGCTGGCGCGCGCCCGCATCATGGGCGCACGTTATCACTTTTACCTGTTGACCGATTCTCGTGAGGGCCAACTCAAGGAAGCCGAAGTCACCCGCACCGCGCCGAGTTCGCAGACCGTGCAGGGGAACATCCGCCATGGCTTTGTCTATGAACGCGTGCCGCACATCACGCTCAAATCCATCGCCAACAACGCGGAGATCGATGTGATCTGGGACCAATGGCAGGCAAAGTTGGAGCCGTTGCGCGAGACCCTGAACGCCGCTCTCACGAAAACTTGGCAGGAGTGGGAGATTCCGCGCGAGGCCGATGCCAAGTGGCCGGACGCGGCGAAGAAATTGCACGCCGAGTGGTGGCAGTCCCGCATCGCCCGCCAGCAGGAGATCGACAAATCCATCGCCGCCAAGGCAGACTCGGAATTCCTTTACGACAAGCCCTATCAGGATAACAAGAAGGTCCGCGTGGCCGGTCCCTTCACCGTCGAGTCCGCCTCGCCGCACCGCATGCTGCATGTCGATCAGAACGACGAGGTCATCGACACCTGGACCACGCTCAAGGAAGATCCCACCACCTACAAGGTTCAGGATTTCACCACCGTCATCCTAGAGAATCTCAAGACCGCCGGCGTCCAACAGGCGCACAAGGAAGACCGTATCACCTTCACCTCCATCACCCCGTTCCCCGGCAAGGGCCACGTCTGCGCCGAGGCCACTTACAACGAAAGCGATTCCGAGGACGCCCCCACCCGCCGCGCCGCCATCTTCATCGGCCCGGAATTTGGGACCGTCTCCCGCCCGGACCTCGTCGAAGCCGCCCGCGAGGCCGGCGACCTCAACTGCGACGTCCTCATCGCCTGCGCCTTCAACTACGACGCCCATAGCAGCGAGTTCGAACGCCTCGGCAAAGTCCCCGTCCTCAAAGCCCGCATGAACGCCGACCTCCACATGGCCGACGACCTCAAGAACACCGGCAAGGGCAACCTCTTCGTCATCTTCGGAGAACCGGACATCTCCATCGACGACGCCGGCGACGACAAGATCACCGTCCGCATCAACGGCGTGGACGTTTTCAAACCCAACACCGGCGAAGTCGTCAGCAGCGGCCCGGACGGCATCGCCTGCTGGTTCATCGACAGCGACTACAACGAGGAAAGCTTCTTCGTCCGCCAAGCCTACTTCCTCGGCCAGAACGACCCCTACAAATCCCTAAAAACCACCCTCAAGGCGGAGATCGACGAAGACGCCTGGGCCACCCTCAACAGCGCCATCAGTCGCCCCTTCCCCAAACCCTCCACCGGTCGCATCGCCGTGAAAGTCATCAACCACCTCGGGGATGAGGTGATGAAGGTGTTTTCTGTTTGAGATACGCCCTGATCTGGAAACCTGAAACATCCATGAACGGTCGATTCCTCACCTGCTCAGACTCAATCGATTTCCTGAAGCGTGTTCCTCCAGGTTCGATTGACCTCGCCTACATCGACCCCCCTTGGAAGCCATGCGGGATACAGACACAAAGCGATCTCCTCACGCTCTACCTCCATACAGCCGCTCTCTGCAAGGCCACTCTGTCGGATCGGGGTGTGATCGTCTGGCATGCGGTGCCGGAGATGATCACCGGGACCCGTTCGGTTTTGGACCGTGTATTCTACCAGGACAATTTCCTTACCGAGTTCATCCTCGATGCGAGAAGGTTATATACAGGAAACAAAGTGCCCCGCGCAGGGCACTCCAACCTGGTTGTCTACAGCAAAACGGAGAATTACATCTACCAGCCGCCCACCCGGGAGCTTTCGGAGGAAGAGGAAGGCCGCTTCAACCTTGTAGACAGCCAAGGGAAGCGTTACCGACTGGATGATCTCTTCGCCAGCTTGGATCGCCCTACCCTCAAGTTCGAATGGAATGGAAGAATGCCCCCACCGGGCCGTTCTTGGCGATATTCTCAGGAACGTCTCCGGACATTGGAGGACGAAGGACGAATTGAATCTTCTTCATCCGGAGTTCCGATGTTGAGACGATTTAAGGACGAGTCTCCACCGCCTCCCCTCGGATCGGTATGGGATGACCTCGCCCTCCCTCAGGAAGAGAGAAAGGAAACATCAGGTCGGATTGAACAGCAGGCAATCAAACTTGCAGACAGGATACTGAAGGCGTTCACAGAGGAGGGTTCGACCATTCTCGATCCATACTGCGGCTCCGGAAGCATGGTGGTCGCAGCGGAGAGAGCGAACCGACGATGGATGGCCTCAGACAGCGACGAAAAGGCCATCGAAATCACGCGTTCCCGCCTGGGTTCGGGCCTCTCATTGGGGGACGGGAGTATCGACAAGCTGGAAATCCATTACCGGCTGACGGAGCTACTCAGGGACTACAAGGTGGATCTCGATCCCCATGCGACAGATACGCATATCTTGGTAGGCAGGGACGAGTCCAACACCCTGGAGTTCAAGCAAACAATAGCGCTTGATGTCAAGAAGGGAACCAAGGAAGCATACATCGAGTTATCGGCCATGAAGACGATCGCGGCATTCCTCAATTCGGACGGTGGGATCCTGCTAGTCGGTGTAGCGGACGACAATTCGGTCGTGGGTATCGAACAGGAAGTGGACAAGCTCTTTAATGGAAGCCGTGACAGGTTCCTTCTTCACCTCAAGAACATGATAAAAGAGAAGATCGGGCCGGACTTCTACCCCCTTATCAATCAGAAGCTTGTCGCCATAGACGACAAGCGCGTGCTTCGGGTGGATGTGGAACCTTCGCAAAAACCGAGTTTCATCGGAAATGACTTCTACGTCAGGACGAATCCTGCGACCGACAAGCTGGAGGGTCAGAAGCTCCTGGAATACGTGAACATACGATTCTCACACCCTCAACAGCGACAAGTGCCGCCCCTTCCCCAAACCCACCACCGGCCGTATCGCCGTGAAAGTCATCAACCACCTCGGGGAAGAGGTGATGAAAGTGTTCAGCGTTAGCTGACAGACAACAAGATCATGTCAGCTGACTACGAACTTTCCGTCGATGCCTTGGTTCGATCCCTCGCGATCAATAGCGGACGCCCCGTGTGCCTGCTGTTGGGAGCCGGGGCCTCGATTTCTTCCGGGATGCCTTCCGCTGAAAGATGCATCTGGGAATGGAAGCAGGAAATATTCGCCACCAAGAACCCCCGTTTGAGGGAAACGGTGGGGGAACTTTCACTCCCTGGTACCCGCCGCCGCATTCAGGCCTGGCTCGATCAGCGTCCGGAATATCCGCCGGATGGCGACCCATCCGAGTATCCGTTTTATGCCGCTGAATGTTATCCCACTGGTGACGACCGGCGCGCATTCTTTCAGCGTTACGTCTCACAAATCAAACCTCACCTTGGCTACAGCCTGCTTCCACTCCTCGTTCGGGCGGGACTTGTCCGAACCGTTTGGACAACCAATTTCGACGGATTGGTTTCGCGCGCGTGTGCAGTTGCAAACGTAACATGCATCGAGGTTGGGCTGGACTCCCCGCATCGGGCGACTCGACCACAGTCGAATGGAGAAGTCAGGCTGGTCTCGCTCCATGGTGATTATCGCTACGACGAACTGAAGAATACCGATGACGAGCTTCGTCAGCAGGATTGCAAATTACGCGAAGAGTTCCTTCACGAGCTGAAGGATCACGACCTCGTAGTGATCGGCTACAGCGGCCGGGATGCCTCCATCATGGAGGTGCTCGAATCTGCCTACGGGCAATCCAACCCGTGCCGTCTCTTCTGGTGTGGATTCGGAGCGGAGGTTCCCACGCACGTCCATCTGCTTCTTACCGGCATGCATGACGCTGGAAACAAGGGATTCTACGTCGCCTCGGAAGGCTTCGACGACCTTTTGTCCCGGCTTGCCCTCCGACAACTGGAAGGCGAGCTGTTGGAAGCCACCAAGTCGTTGCTCGATTCAGCGGAAAGCCAATCTACCGGTCCAGCTCCATTTTCAGCGCCCCAGCAAGCACCGAGTTCCATTATCAAGAGCAATGCTTATCCGCTGACCTACCCCACTCAAGTCCTCAAGATCCCGCTGGCGATTCCACAGGATATAAAAGCCCGTGATTGGCTGGAGAGTAGGCTTCCGATAGAGAATGGGGCTATTGTTGCGATGAACGATTGCGCGCTGGCATTCGCCGAAAGTGAAGTCGTAAAGCAGGCTTTCGCCTCGGAACTCACAGGTCACCCTGTTTGGGATGCAATCTCAGAGACTGAACTGCAGAAAGACGGCCGAATCCAGTCCCTCGTGAGGCGAGCACTCGTGAAAGGGATAGTCGGCGACTTCAAATTGGAAAGCGACTCCAACCGACGATTGTGGGAACCTGTTGCCTATACCGATTATACGTTCAATGGCGTTCGCCTCGGCATTCATCGTGCCTTCTCACTTAGAATCGAGACCATCAATTCAAAGACCCACGTTGCCATTATGCCCGAGGTTGTGGCGACCCTACCCGATGGCACCTGTGCGGACCTTGATGCCACGAAGGCGGTTCGGATTCGTGTTTATGGCTACCAGCACAACCATGTCTTCGACGAGGACATCATGTATTGGACCCGCAGGATCACCGAAGTGGATATTCCAAGCAAAGGTGGAGGGACTTTCAGGATCTCCAAGATTCCCGTTTATGCCGGTCTGATCCAAAACGGGCAAAGACCTCTCGATAACGAGGTTCAACGCCATCTCAAACAACGAGGTGTGGTGGTGCCGGATGCCAACCTCGTTTTCAGTTCGCTTGATGGTTCAGTCGAAGTGAAAGACCCTAGCCCGCTGAAGGGCTTGGTCGATAACCGGCCATGGGACTACCAGCTCACGTCGCTCGGGCTTTCGCCTTCAGTCGAGGTCGCCGCCATCTGCCCGTCGCAGGATGGGGCGAAGCTCCGTCAGTTCTTCGAAAAGTTCCAACAGCGAGCCGAGCCCAATGACTCCGAGCGGGATTACCTCCAGCCGTTTCCTGGTTTCACCAAGGCATTCGGCCTCCCGATTTCATTTCCATCTCAAGGCGAACCGGTCTGGATAGCCCTGGACGATTCGCTCCAAGAACCCGGACTGAAATCATCCAGAATGCTAGCCGATAGGATTTGCAGGGGATTGGACACGATTCGTTCGGTGCGCCCCGGCGCGGTCGTCGCTATCTTTGTGCCAAATCGCTGGGAGCCCTATGAACGGGTGAATACCGAAAGCGACCACTTTGATCTTCATCACTTTGTCAAAGCCTACGCAGCAAGGCATGGACAAAGCACGCAGTTCATTCGGGAAAGGACTGCTTTCAATCCACAGCCATGCCGCGTCCGCTGGTGGCTTTCCCTCGCCCTCTACTCAAAGGCTCAGCGCACTCCTTGGCGACTCGACTGTCTGGACGACGAAACCGCATTTGTAGGCATCGGCTACAGCATCGAGTCCGGAGCGAGTCGAGGGAATCATGTCCTTCTGGGATGCAGCCATCTGTACAATGCCCGCGGGGAAGGGCTACAATTCAGACTTGGACGAATCGAAAAGCCAATCATCCGGGGTAGAAATCCCTTCATGTCATTGGATGACGCCAGACGAACGGGGGAGACCATCCGGCAATTGTTCTACGACGCGAAAATGAAGTTGCCGTCGCGGATCGTTATTCACAAGCGCACACCGTTCATCGGTGAGGAACAGAAGGGATTTTCCCAAGGGCTCGAAGGAGTCGGAAACGTCGAACTCATCGAGATAAATGTCGAAGAATCCCTTCGTTACTTGGCTTCCAAGCTGGTCTCAGGCAAGCCCCAGATCGACCGCTTTCCTGTCCCTCGGGGTGCAGCGGTCGTCCTGAACGGCTACTCGGCGCTTCTGTGGGTCCATGGGGCAGCTCCGAGCGCAAAAAATCCAGCTTGGAAATACTATCAAGGCAAAAGGCGAATTCCTGCCCCGCTTCTCATCCGCCGCTACGGAGGCAAGGCTGACCTGACCCAGGTCGCCAGCGAAATTCTCGGTTTGTCCAAGATGAATTGGAACACGTTCGATTATTACTCGCAACTCCCCGCAACCTTGGTTTCCGCAAGCGCGATCGCGCGAATGGGCCCATACTTGAGTGGATTCGGCCACGCACCATACGATTACCGGCTTTTGATCTAAAAGATGGGTAATCTCACTCGTATTAGAACCACCCTTTGACCATGACAATCACCCCCTGCCGCCCATTCTGTAGCCCAGACCCTCAGCGCGCCAAAAACGCTCCATCGACCATAACGAGATCAAATTCATCTACCGTCCCGGAGACGAGATGATAAATGTGTCGTCAACGTAAGCACCAAACTATTCATTTTTAATGTCCTACGCATGTCCAAACGACTGGAAGAAGGTCCGTGTCGTCGATCAGTTCGACATGGCACTTCGGGCGGATTTGGCGACAGAGCGCGCGTTCGCGGAAGCGCGACGGCGGCTTGGAAACTTGAATCCAACCGAGCCGGAACTCGTTCTTTCGTTTTTTGTTCACGCTCTGCAAGAGATCGAAGATGAGTGGAACGCGGTGCTCTCAAGCTACCCCTTACACCTGAAGATTTCCGGAATTTTCTCCCATCAAACGCCCAAGGTTCTACCGCTTGGCAGCACGGCGACCAGCGATGCACGAAAGAGAGGTTTCATTCCCAAGCCCGGAAAGCGATTTTGTGAGTTGGGAGATCTCCTTTTTATCGTCAGCCACCAAGGAAGCAAGAAGGGGGCAGGCAATGCAATGATGCTCCAAGCGAAGAAGGGATTTCATTCCTCCTCCGATCCACTTCAACGAACGCTTTATGAGCATTCCCCGAGATTCAAATATCGGTCCTCCACTCCAGCCCTCAACGGTCAAGACCGGACACTTACTCCCAAATCCGACACAAAGCTCGCATACTGGGATTTGAACGCCCAGATCAACTCTCCCTATCTCCATAGATCGACGACGGTCATTTACGCAGCCGACGCCTGCCTTGATGATTTCAGCGGGGCTTCGTTTGGCGACACGTTGACCCAGATGATCTTTGGGAGGGCTGGTACCGGTTTCACGCTTCCGCCTTCCGGCACCGCATGGAGCCGGATCGTCGGGGACTTGGTGAAGGTGACTTCGGCTAAGGTGATGAAACAGAGCCCAATCAACACTCGTGGATCACCGAGAGGGCATAATACCAACCGGCTGGCCTTTTCCCTTGCGTCCAGTGGTAGCTCCGTCTTGGTGCGAAACTCGCTGGCGGAAGCGCTTCTTTCGCTATCCGATGACCATGCCGAAGCCGCTGCAAAGCTGGAAAGGAGTCAAACTCTCAGGGATCACCTCATCAAACGACGGGGAATGCCTCCAGAACCACCGAAGCCAATTTCCGACGAGGAAGATGGCGATGACGATGGAATCACCACCGTTTTCATCCGTTGCGGAGTCGAATAATCACCAGTTTGTCATCGCGTCCCTAACTACTCTGAGAAAATTAAGATGGATCCTAAATACCATTTTCAATCCCTGACAAAGGAACTTGAGTGCTTAAAGGATCGAGTCCGCCACTTCATTGATCAACGTCACCCGCCGAGTGATGGAGAATGGAAGGAAAGTGTGCTGCGGTCCATGTTGGCAGAAAGGCTGCCCGGCACGGTCAAAGTCGGCCGTGGTTTTATTTTACGCAGAGGCGAGCCCTCAACGCAATGCGACGTGTTACTCTACCGAAGCAACCACCCGATACCTTTTCGTGATGGTGATTTTGTCTTCGTCCCGGCGGATGCAGTCCTCGGAGCTATTGAGGTTAAGACCAAAATGAACCGCGACGGTTTCCGCCAGGCACTGAACAAGTTGGCGAACATGGGTGAAATCTTTTCCGAACGAGATCCCCTGCCAATCCTGGGCCTTTTCTCGTATGAAAAGGATGGAGATCCTCGCGCGTGGTTTTCGGAAGAGGTTCCACCCACCTGCAACCGCCGTGGACGAATTGTAGATCTTGCCTGCATAGGCTGTGACGACTTTTTGAAATGGTGGGAATATTCCCCAGATTCAACCAATCCAGTTGGGACAACCGACCCTCTCCCCCTATACGAAAAATGGCACTCCTATCATCTACGCAGGATGGCTGCCGGCTACTTTCTCGCAAACGTGATCGACCTCGTCACAGGTGGTCTTGTTTCGAATAATGATTCCATTTGGTTTCCTGGCGAAGGAAAGGAAACAGTCGGTCAGAGGCGGCTCATTGACTCACAATTCGATTAGGTCCCCCATCCTCTTACTTCATGATCCCCCAAACCCTATCCGAAGCCAATGATCTGATTCTTGCTCAGATTGCAAATTCCGAAGTGCCCACGGTCCTCGGGTTTCTGCCACTATCCGCAGCGCAGGAAGAAGCGATTGTTGGGATGTTGAAGTGTAATTTTAAGCGCGACTCAGACAACGCTACTTGGTTGTTTCTCATGTATCCTGGTGCCACTGCCTACGCATTGGCCGCAGCTCCCTCCCGAGCCCTGCAAGCAGGAGGTGAGTTCTGGCCGGCTTTGGTGCGGGAATTGGGAATTGAGGTTCCCTCACCAAAGAGGAGTTCGTTCGCTCATGAGTTCCGGAGGGAGTGCCAGCATCTAGGTTTGTTGGATGGCACGCTGGAGAACGCGGGTTGGCACTATGCGGCCCCGTTCATCTTCCAAAGCGGCATTCTCCACTACTGGAAAGATGATCTCGCGGCAGGACTTCGATCCGTGCTGCGTTCCCGCCCTGCTCCGGATACGGAGGATCCGATCGCGCTGCGGGATTTCACGGACGCGCTGGGTGGAGCCATCCATCATCAGGCCAATCTGCGGCGCATGCTGGATACTGAGGCTGGGCCGTTGCTGGTCCACCGCTTGGTCAGCGGTCATTTGGCCGGCGATTGGTCGAGGCTGCCAGCGCACCTCAGAGAGCCAGTGAAGGAAGCCTTCGCCGCGACTGGCAGGGGAATTGTTTTACGCTCTCCTCACCTTGCCTTCGATTCAGCGTATGAAGAATTGGTGGTAGTCCTTCCCGCACAGCCGAAGGGGGTAGCATCGCCGGAGACTTTTTGGAAAATCGGCAGCCGCCGCCACGCGGCACGCAAGGAGACCGTGATTCCGATGAGGGAGTTAGGCCATGGCGAGATTGCCATCGGCCTTCATCGGATGGAGACAGGATTCGAAGATAGGAATTTCCGAATCGATCCGCAAATCGGAGATCACGTGGCGTTCCGGATTTTCCGCAAAGACAGCGGGAGAGAACTGTCCACACATTCGGGAAGGTCGGCGGACCTTCCGGCGGGCGGATATCTCGTTGTAACTGCCGCCGATGTTTCCGCCGGCGAAGGCGAGTCCCCGGTGACTGCGGAGCCCTACCTCTATTACGATCTCGATCTGCGGCCTGGTGACCCACCCTTGGCACTCGAACGTGCCTGTTCCCAATGGAGCATCGCCGCAAAGAAGGAGCATGGACTTTTCATGGACCGCGAGGTGGGAAGCAGCGCGGTGCTGGAAGATGGGGCGCTCCTGCTTTACGGAGAAAACCCGGGAATAATCGGCTATTTCCCGTCTGACGGGAACGAAGCGGCAAGCTTCCGTCTTCAAGTCGCTTGCCCTGAACAAACTCTCAAAATCGAAACGGAAGTCACGACGCCGGTATTGGAGCAAGGCGGCTACCGATTTGTTAGTGAAATCAGGGAGCCGTTGATCGATGCAATCCAAGCATTGCCTCCAGGAATCCACCGCGTGCAGGTTTCCATTTCCGACAAGGCACGTCATGCGGAAAAGACGTTCTGGTATTGGATAGGATTGGAGGAGATCAGTGACAATCTGGGATTTCGGTGCTCACATTTTCCTGAAAATCTGGATCTCAAAGGAAGCAGCGGAGTGACCGTTTCTCCGCGGGGGCTTGCGTTTTCTTCCGGCTACCATGCACCGTTTGTTCGGCTGCGATTGAAGCAGCCCTCGGAATCCCTCACTCTTCCTCACGCCGGAATTAGAGTCACTCTCATTGAGCCGGGCGTAGCTTGGGAAGAGGAACCGAAGGCTAACTCTGCCGTTACGGTGGATGCCAGGGACAAACGCCTGCTGAAGTTTACTTCGGGGGGCTTCCATCCATGGAAAATCATGGGAGCCGGCAGGGAAATCGCATCATTGGATCGCATGCAGAGAACGCGGGTGTTTTCCCTGTCCGGGGTGGCTGCCGAAATCGGTGGCTCTGGACGCATCATCGGTAGATCGGAGGATGGCACTGAGGTTGTGCTTCTGAACCTGACTCGTCCGCTGTCTGCATCGCCCCCCAGGATGAAACCGGAGCACGGCCGGGGAATCGAGTCCTGGAGCTTTAAAATTCCGACTGCGGATCTAGATGGATTGGGAGTGACTGTGACCGATCTTTCCTCCCGCCCAGACGGGTCATACGGTGAGGTTCTGAGCTTTGCCGAGCGCTCAGGCGAAGGATTCGAGTGCCGGGATTTCGAACTTCCTGGAGCACCCGTGATGTTACAGGTCAATTTGACGGAGTCAGAAGGAGTGACGACTTCCTCAAAAGTAAAAGTTCAGCTGGAGATTCGCTTCGCCGATCTCGCTGATGGACTGTGGGCGATTGATTTCCACCGTCGGGGCACGGGTGAGGCAGATTGGCAGGTCCTTGATTGCGACGAAAAGCATGGATATTCAAAATTGAGAATCTTTGCGTGGGGTTCTGTTTTGGCAGCCCCAGAATCGGGCTGGTGGCGGCACTTGCGCCGCGCGAAGCTGTCCATCCACGGGGCACTACCGGATCCCAATCTGCTATCTGCCTTGGAAGGCATGTCTGTGCCTGAACTGGATTGTGCGCTGGAAAGCTGTCGCCAGTTTCTCGAATGGAAGTATCCGACTGAAGTCTGGAAGGACTCAGCCCACCGGCTACAGGATTTTCCCGTGCTCTTGGCGACCCACCGATTTTCCGCTTCCGACGAAACGGCCTCCGTCTGGTGGAGACATGGCGCAGCGGAACTCTCCAGCCACAGCCGTTCCATTCTCGCTCCGGTAGCCAGACAGTTTTTGTTTGGCTCGCAGCCGGACTGCCTCTTTCTCCATGGCAGGCACATGGCCGTTTTCGAATCTGGTGGATGTCCCGTTACGATCGCACTCAATTTCCCGGCAGCTGTTGCGGCAGCGGGAGGGCTGAAAAATCACATTTTGCCAGCCTACCATGCCAGCGAGATCGATGAGGAGATCATCCCCTGCTTTTCAAATTTCATGGCAGTTCAGGTAGGGAGAGAAGATGAGTTCACCGGCTTTTCACTGGTGTCCTATTTGCAGGGATGCACCGGAATCGTCGGATTGGAGAGGCGCACCGAAGATTTGTATTCCACGTCTCCTCAATCCGAGTTCAAGTCGCTGCTTGGACCGACGCACCTGCTCCATGCTGTCAAAGCCTTGAATCGACGCTGTCGTATCATTGAGGAAAGTTCACTCTCGGATGAAGAAACACCGCTCAGCCGTATGGCTCAAACACTGGAACGCATTTGCCAACAGTTGGAAATGATCGGCCCCCAGATTGCGGAGAAAACCGGCTGGAGTCGATCGGGCCACCTGGTTTGGACCCCGCCCTTGGTAGAAAATCCGACATCTGCCAAAGTTGCCGGAATTCTATGGGTGCTTTGCGGGTTGTCCCGGCTTGCCGGCAATCAGCGGATTTCCGAAGCCGAACACAAACGACTTCTCGCGCGGCTCCTTGATCCGGGGAGTGAAGGACGGCGGATGATCCAAAACCGGATCTGCATCCTGCTCAGCCTGGCACCTGAACTATTCGCCTTCCTCACCGTCCTTTTCGAAATCCAAACCTTTAACCCCACTCGCGAACATGCCCGCCCGTAGAGATCCAATCGAAATCGATCCCGTAGAACTTCAAAAGGACCTTCAGGACCGAATGCGCCGCTACCTGTCGACGGCGCTTCCAATCCACCGACGGTTTCCTGAAATGCGCAAGCTGGCAGAGAAGGAACTGTCCGGAAGTGCGGCCCTCATTCAAGGGCCGTATCTTGAGGCGCTGCCGGACTTTCCCAAGGGCGCTTCTCTCGCGGATTTGGTGAACGCCGGTATTCTCCATGAAGGATTTCGCGACATCGAACCCAGAGTTTTGAGCCGCCCTCTCCATTCCCACCAGTTGGAAGCCATCGAACGGGTCGTTCAAAAACGTGAGAATGTGATTGTCGCCACTGGGACAGGCTCAGGCAAAACCGAGTGTTTCCTGTTCCCTCTGATCGACGCGCTGTTGAAGGAGAACTTGAATGGGAGGACCGGCATTCGGGCGATCCTTGTTTACCCGCTGAATGCCCTCGCAAACGATCAGCTTTATCATCGGATCGTTCCTCTGGCGATCCACCAACTCGCCGCGCACGGAATCACGGTGGGGCGCTACACCGGCCAGACTACGCCAGGAAAATCCCGTGACTTTTTCCAAGCTGAGGAGTTAGAAAATCCATTCATCAGGCAAATGTTTGGAAACAGAATTCCGGACAACTGGAAGCTTTCCAGAGACGAGATGCTTGGTACACCAAATCGCGTTGCTGAACCACCGCACATCCTCGTCACGAACTATGCGATGCTGGAGCATCTGCTTTTGTTGCCGAGAAACGCACCGCTTTTTCAGAACGCTGATTTGAAGTTCCTAGTGCTTGATGAAGTGCACACTTATGCCGGCGCACAGGCAACTGAAGTTTCCTTTCTGCTTCGTAAACTCCGCAACCGATATGCTCCTGATGCGGATCTCCGTTGTATTGGAACCAGCGCCAGCCTTGGTTCAACGCCTGAGTCGAAGGCGAAAACGCTGGAGTTCGCGGGCAGGCTGTTCGGGTTTCCATTCCATCATGTCATCACCGCGAAGCGCGAGGCTCACCACCTTCTCGGAAAAGGAAGCGGCGAAACCCGGCTTTCCGCCGAAGATTGGATCGCCCTCCACAAGATTCTCCATGAAGTGCGTCACCTCGGCACTGAGAGCGAGCGCCGTGACCAGTGGAACGATATGGCGATGGAGGCGGACATCGATCTCTTGGTTGAGAAGAAGGAAACCAGCCTGTCCCAGCTCCTGTGTTCCGCCTTGGCGCGGGAGCAATCTGTCCGGCAGATCTCCGAGATATTATCTTCCGAGGGGCTTCAGGAGGTTTCGGTTCTTGCACGGCGGATTTTTCCCAACTGCCTGGAAAAAGCCCGTGAAGCACTGACTGCCCTTGTGGCACTGGGAGCATATGCGAGAGAGTCCGATGGGGAGTTCCCGCTACTACCAGCCCGCTACCATTTCTTCGTCCGGGGAATCGAAGAAGCCACCATTGAGCTGGCCCCTACGGGCACGCAGGGAGAAAATGCAACGCGTCTCAGATTTAGCCGAGAGTTCAAAGATGAGAACACCGAGGCTCCCCGCTACCGGCTCATGACCTGCCGGAAGTGCGGAGAGCTCTATTTCGAAGCATTCGAAAGCGGCCAGAGGATCGTCTCCGAACACGCGGGCCGCGGCTGGCGACGCAAGGTATTCTGGCTCCGCCCAAAAGATTGCCATTTGGTCCCGGAAGATTCATCCGATGCGGATGCGGATCAGAATGATGCTCCTGATCCCGTTTTTATTCACGTCCCCACTGGGCGAGTGAAAGATTTTCTTGATAATGGTGATTCGCCCACTGAGTGGATAGAAACGCGACGGGCGCGGATGCAACGTCCTGGTGCATCAATTCTGGCGGTCAATCCGGACGCTCCCGATCGCGTGACCTTATGCCAGTCCTGCGGATCACAGGACGACGATGAAATCATTACCCCCTTCCATCCAGGCGACCAAGCTCTCTCCGCGACGATCTGCGAGGTGCTCTATAGCCACCTCCCCACGGAAAAGGATCCTAATCTAGCCCACGCCAAACCGGGGCGGGGAAGGAATCTGCTCGTCTTCAGCGACAACCGCCAGGAAGCGGCATTCTTTGCACCTTCCTTCCAGCGTTCCCACGACGAAATTCTCCTCAGACGAGCAATCATCAAAGTAATTCAGGATAATGGGAGATCGAGACTGATGGGCATCTCAGATGACCTTTGTCAGCCGAAATATCTTCTCAAAGGAGGGATCGTAAATCGGGATGGGGAGCGAACCAGTCCCCAAGAGCTTTCCACAGTCCTTCGTGGGAAGATCTTCTCCGAATTCTGCTCGCCGGGAGGCAGCCGGGTATCCTTGGAAGACCTCGGCCTAGTGATCATCGATTATCAGATGGTTGACTTGAATGACTTAGCCATTCGAGCCAATGTTCCCCCGGAATTGGGTGCCGCGTTGATCAGGTGGGTGCTTGATTCCATCCGGAATCGTCGCGCAATTTCGATGCCTTCGGAAATACGGGCTGATGACGAGTTTGTGTGGGGAAGCTATGCACAGGATGACCGCCGGTTTTCGCTCGAACTGGAGGCCCGATTCAGGTTGCTGCCTTCGCGCCGGGACAACGGAAGCGTCATCGTAAATCGATACGTCGATGTGCTTCGGGATGGATTGGCATTGGACGACTGGGAAGGAATTCTGCGCCGCACATGGAAAGTTCTCACCGATGGCGAAGACGCCATTCTTCGACCAGACCCTGAAGGGTCGCCCCTGCGGGTATTGGATCACCGCTGCCTTAGTGCACGATTGAGATCATCGGATGAGCCCGTCTATCGATGCGAAAAGTGTTCTCACGTTACAATCTACGCGCTAGGTGGGAAATGCGTCCGCTGGAAATGCACCGGTGACGTGGCTGCCGTTGATCCCGATGAGTGGAATGCAGAAATGGCAAGAAACCACTACCACCATCTTTACAGAGATCTTCCTGATTTTCCGTCCGTCCTCGCCAGGGAACATACAGCGGCCATTTCCACGGAGCTGCGGAAAGAGATCGAGACCGATTTCAAGGCTGGTAAAATCAACCTTCTATCCTCTTCCACCACGATGGAAATGGGAATCGACCTCGGAGATCTGGAGGGAGTGTTCCTGAGAAACGTCCCTCCCGATGTTTCCAACTACCAACAACGCGCCGGTCGCGCCGGTCGCCGTGCCCAAGCTGCACCGGTAAGCATCACATATTCCCGCAACAGGAGATACGATCAGGAAGTCTTCCGTCGTGCGGGGGAATTCATCACCAAGGAACCCCGGACACCGTTCGTTCACTTGGGAAATGCCCGCCTGTTCCAACGGCACCAGTTTTCTGTGCTGCTCAGTGCCTTCTTGGCACATCTCGGGTTGAATGGCACTTCGGTGCAGATTGGAGAGTTTTTAGGATTGCCGCGGTTTGACCTGAACAATGGATCGCTTGCGCCTGATCGTCCTGGAATCCCTAGCTTTTCAGAAATCGAGGAAGAGTCATTTAACCAGCGGCTTGGTGCTTGGCTGCAAGGTCAGCTTGCGGTTGATGCCCTCCGCTTGGCCAGAGCATTGTTTGAATCGCTCAAGCCCACATTGAGTCAGGGGGAAGCTCGTTCGTTGAGCGAAACCAACTTCCAGCTGGAGAATCAGTTTCTTTCCTCCATGCGACATCTCGCTGCCATTTTCGGCGCGCGCTTCCGCTTCTATATGGACAAAGCGGAAGAACTGAATCGAAGCGGCAGCAGAGGGGTTGATACGATGCGCAACCGAGCGTATCGCTGGGCAAACCAACGGATTGTGAATTTCTTCTCCAAGCAAGGAGTCATTCCCACCTACTCGTTCCCGATCGATAATATCGATCTGGAAGTTCTCAGAAGCCAGTTCCAGAGTCGGACAGACATCGAGCTTTCCAGGGATGCAAGACGCGGTATCGCAGAATATGCCCCCGGAGCCGAAGT
Organism: uncultured Luteolibacter sp.; assembly: GCA_964554865.1. Lineage (GTDB taxonomy): Bacteria > Verrucomicrobiota > Verrucomicrobiia > Verrucomicrobiales > Akkermansiaceae > Luteolibacter. The sequence continues at coordinate 32,855 of CAZKQK010000004.1, forward strand.
AGTGGCAAACGGTCGCGTGTGGACATCTCGTGGTATCGCGGAACATCCGCGTGAGTTCATGCCTCCATTTTATTACAAAATTTGCGACAACTGCCGACACATTGATGTCCGGGAAGACAGGAGTCTGATTCCGCAGCAATGTGAGTGCTGCAACCTCGATCTTCCCGCTCAGGCACGCCGATTTATCGAGCCATTCGGGTTCCTCACATCCGTAGGGGAATCCAACGGCCGCCAGCCAGGGAACAGCCGGACGCTTCCTCCAAATGCCACGGAAAGCCAGCTCATCGGCAGCGCCCCGGATCGAGATTTTCGAGGAGGCGATCTTGCCAATGTTGAGTGGGCAATACAAACGGCCCGCGAAGGTCGCATGGTGGTCATCAACCGCGGTCATGGCGAAGGGTTCGTTAAATGCGGATGTGGGTATTCTCATGCCATCACACGAAGCCAGCAAATCCTCCAGGGGCATCGTTCTCCCCACACTGATCAGCAATGTGGTTTGCGTCCCACCAATTGGCGGTTCGATTTGGCCCACACGTTTCATACCGATGTGCTACAGATTCGGTGTGCAATTCCGGTTCGAGATCCCGTTTTGCCCGACCCTCTTGCCCCGCCGGAATTGATCCAGCAGGCTCGTGAAGGAGTAGCGCGCACGATTGCAGAGGCCGCACGGCTCGCGTGCTGCCGCCTTCTGGAGATTCCTGAATCGGAAATTTCCTCAACCTATCGCTGGCTTCCGGGAAACGGAATCGAGTTGATTTTCTACGATGATATTTCGGGCGGTGCCGGCTATTGCGAGAAAATCAGCCATTTGGAAGTCTCTCGAATATGGAGCACCGCCCGCGAAGATATCCTGGACTGTCCCGAGGGCTGCTCACAAAGCTGCTCCAGGTGCTTGCGGAGCTATTCCAACCAGTTTCATTGGGATGCTTTCCGACGCCACGATGCGAGCGAATGGTACGAACACGCGCTCCGGTTCAAGCGCAGTGATCCTAGAATCACCTTGGGAGCACAAACAGTCCGCCCCGAGGGCGTCCTGGCGTTGTGTAATGCTGCCGAAGAACTCGTGTTCATCGGGGACCGATTGGGGGACTTTACGGGCCCCATCGAATCCGACGAGACTGGAAGGGAGCTTACGATTTCAGATCTTTTCCCTTCCTGGCAGCTCATTCAACGTTGGCTTTCGGATGGGAAGCAAGTGACTCTTGCATGCCGCCAATTTCCGAACTTCACGGATACTGCTCTCCCGCGGGCCCGCCGCTTCGCAGAAGTTCTGCTTCCACACGTACGTAGTGGCCGTCTTGTTTTGGCGAACCCAGCTCCTAGTTCCGGATCAGATCATCAGCCTTCCATCATCGTCGGTGATGTCCATAGCGGGAACGCCACATTGGTATATGATGAGACAGGGGGGGAGCTACTGGTAAGCCTTTGGTCCTCAAATCTACTCGTTCGAAAAATTTCTTCCTCAGAGGGAAATCTCGTTCCCGTAATGCGTGCAACAGTTTCCGCCAATTTGTTGGAGCCTCCCGACACCATTACCCGGTCTCACTACGCTGCGGGAGATATTCGGCTGATACAGCGGGATTTTTCGTTCCTCGGTCAGATGGCGATCAAGCATATCGAAATTACTGATCGCTACATGGTGGCGGCAGAAAGCAACCGGCAGGCCTTGGCTGATTTTGTCGAAGAAATATCCAAACTTTGGACTGCGAAGCCGGAAAGAATTACCTTCACATTTGGACCTGTTCCCAATCAGAGGGATCGCAATGCATGGAAGGATGCCATTGACGATTACATCCGATTACTGAATCGGCGTCAGGAGTTCATGGGAATCGAGCTTAAGGCTAACCTCAGAGGCGGTGAGCGTGTTCGCGATTTCCATGACAGACGGGTTCGGGTTTCATTCGCTCAAGCAGCAACACCTGTTCGACCTTCGAGGAACCGCAACCGCCAACAGCAGGCACGTCCGCTTGTAATCGTCGCCGAGCTAACTGGAGGAATCGATGTCCTGATGGATCCGCGCGAAGCAACCACCATTTACAGGTTTGAGGAACGTTAATCGAGGGATGCTACTTCGATTTTGCATGCGTCCATTCGTCTTTGCCCTCCAAGTTTAATCGATTGCCATGAACTTTCGAATCTCTGACACCTTCACCGGAAGCTTGGCCAAACTCATGGCTCAAGAACAAAAGACAGTGAAAACAACCGTCTTCGATCTTCAGGTCAATCCGGGACACCCCAGTCTCAGCTTCCATCGAATCGAGCGTGCCAAAGATCCCCATTTCTGGTCGATCCGCGCGAGCGCTGACCTACGCGTGATCATTCACAAAACGGCTGCGGATCTCCTGGTCTGCTACGTGGGCCACCACGACGAAGCCTATCGTTGGGCGGAGAGACGAAAGATCGAACAGCACCCGCGAACGGGGGCCATCCAACTCATCGAGATCCGCGAAAGGGTCGAGGAGGTTCCGGTATTCGTTTCTTTGGAACAGAAGGCACCGAAGCCGAAGGAGATGCTGCTTTTCGAAGACGTGCCTGATGAGGCGCTCTTGAGTTTCGGAGTTCCGCAAGAATGGCTGGACGATGTCAGGCTAGCTACCGAGAACAGTCTGTTCGATCTCGCCGATCATCTTCCCCATGAAGCGGCGGAGGCATTGCTGGAACTGGCCACAGGCGGCACGCCAGAAACCGTGGCCAAGACCGCCACCAAGGGCTTCGAGCATCCCGATACGCAGCGCCGCTTCCGCCTCGTTTCGAACGAGGAAGAACTCGCACTGGCCCTCGACTTCCCATGGGAGAAGTGGACGATATTTCTCCACCCTTCACAGAAATCCGTGGTCGAACGGAACTACAATGGACCCGCTCGTGTTTCGGGATCGGCCGGGACCGGTAAGACTATCGTTGCCCTGCACCGCGCCGCATTCCTAGCCCGTGGCAATCCCAAGGCCCTCATCCTGTTGACCACCTTTTCCGACGCGCTCGCCGATCTCCTGGCCATCAAGCTCGACCGCCTGATAGGCAAGGACTCTGACGTCCGCCGCCAAGTCACGCTGAGGTCCCTGCCCGGATTGGCGAGAGAGCTTGCTGGTGACTTCCCGCTCGCCAGTAAGGAGGAGATCGCGCGTTGGATCGACAGCGCGATGGAATCGACGCCGGGGCATTCCTTTTCCAAACGCATGGTGACCGGCGAATGGAAACACCTCTTCGATGTCTGGCAGATTGCGGATCTGGAGGATTACCTCGCCGCACCTCGCTCCGGCATGAAAACCCGGTTGGGAAGTAAGCAGCGTGAAGTCATGTTCCGGATCCTCTCCAAGGTCCGCGAGTATCTCGTCGCATCCGGTAAGGTGACTTGGCCGGGTGTCTATCAATCCCTTACATCAACTCATCCTGCGGACTTCGACCATGTGATCGTCGACGAGGCTCAGGACCTCAGCGTGGCGGAACTGCGCTTTGTGATCTCGCTCGCTGGACCCGGGCCGAACAATCTGCTGCTGGCCGGCGATACGGGCCAGCGAATTTTTCAGCCTCCGTTCTCCTGGAAGAGCCTGGGAATCGACATTCGAGGCCGCTCATCGACCCTCCGCGTCAACTACCGGACTAGTCACCAGATCCGACAAGGAGCGGACAAACTATTGCCGGAAATCATCCGAGATACGGATGGTAACGAAGAGTCGAGATCAAGAACTGTGTCGATCTTTAGCGGACCCGCGCCAGTCTGCCGAGTCATGGCTGATATCGATGCCGAGATCGATGTCGTTTCCGATAAGCTCCACGCACTGTTGGCGCGGGGATTTCGTCCCGACGAAATTGGCATTTTCGTTCGAAGCTCGGCTCAGATGCCCCGGGCGAGAGCTGCTCTCAAGCGGTCCGGACTTCCATGGAGCGAGTTGGAGAACACCAGTCGGCCCGCAAGCGGAAGGATTGCAGTCAGCACGATGCACCTTGCCAAGGGCTTGGAGTTCCGCGCGGTGATCGTGATGGCTTGCGATGACGAGGTGATTCCGCTTCAGGAACGCATCGAGGCCATTTCCGACGAGGCGGATCTGGAGGAGGTTTACACGACAGAGCGGCACTTGCTCTACGTGGCCTCCACACGCGCACGCGAAGAACTTCTTCTGACAGCTACAGCCCCGGAATCCGAGTTCCTGATCGACGGATTCGAGATTTCATCGTGATGATCACCTATACATGAATGGAAAAGTGCACGAGATCGAGTCTCTCTGTGGTGAGGCCCTACGTAGGTGGGAGAATCAGTCGATCTGTCGTCATGGGAGAAAAGTTGTCGTTCAACGTAGCCATTCGTTCTCGGCGGGGATGTCCGAGGGAACGCAGATCTGGAGGTGTGCGAGTTTGTTTCTGATTTTTCTTAACTTGAATGCATAGTCGGTAAGCTTTTGCTTGAACCTTCTGGTGCGGGACATGCGATACGATAGGGCACCGATCTCAAGATCACCGGCAATTTCCGGTTCGACTTCCCACGCTTTGATGGCTGCCGGATCAATCGCCCGAAGCGTCTTGATCAGGCGCATCCTCTGCTCCTCGATAATGGGAAAGAGCACGCGGACCTGTGCAATCCAAACTTTTCTTGCAATCTCGTCTTTGTTGCCGTTTAGGGCCAGTAATGCGGAGTGCCGGATCTCGTCTCGTCCTATTGAAAAAAGAAGCCCGTGCTGACGTAGAATTTCATGGTCGGATTCTTCAGTAAGACCCACCCAACCCGCGTTCTTGCCGTATTCTTGCAACCATTCGAATGGATCCAGCAGCACATTGGTCGGGAGTTCACAGAGTTGTTCGCACAAATGAAAATCCCACTGGGCTATCTCTGAGCAAACGTGCATCCGTATCCTCCGCCAAAGCCCGTCACTTTCATCTGGCTCAACAACCTGCGCCGCGTGAAAAAAGGGATCTTCACGTCGGATGAATCCTTCGATACAACGTTCGGATAGAAGGAGTTCGTTCGGAAGTTTATGCCGGGAATCCACCGACGTTACAAGAAACACATTCCGATTAAGTTCATCCACTGCCCGATTCAATTCGGCAAAACACTGAAGAAACGGTGCCCATTCCATCCAACTTTGAATGGATGGATTCTTCAATACATACCCCTGACGGCAGATGTTCGCTTCGAAGATCTCGCGAGGATGAATGAATGCGTGCCCGTCACTCCTTGATGAAATATCCTGGAGGAATTCAGCAGGGCTTGCGGGTGCTTCCCGCCAATCGTAATCGTTCTCCAGGCTGCTGCGAACTACATAGACCCACCGATCGTCAAAACATGATGGAACCACCGCGAGCACGGATTTGGATTCGCGCAGATCCTGTCCTACCCACTCAAGAAATTGAGAAGGTCCAGGCAGATCTGTCCACTCAATGGTTCTCATTAGTTCATGTCCCTTCCGTCAATAGTTTTCCGACCAAAGGGTCGATCCTCCAGCCGTCCGGTGTATTGGCCACCAAGTCAACCGCCTCGGCCCATTCGAGTGTGGGGGCGATCCTTTTGCATTCATTTGGTCCAATCATTCCGCCGTTAAGTTCATGGAGCACCTCGTCTGAAACTGGTTCCCCCAGTTCGCCGAGTATCTCAAGAGCCCGAACGGCAAGGCCTTCAGGAAACCCGAAAGCAGTTTCCAATGGAAGTTTCTCACGGAACAATCGCAGCACTTCGTCTTTTGATTGGATGAGAGAGTCAATGGAACTCCCTCCCCTCACATAATCTCCCAAGGTGTGGATAATCGCATGCCAACCGCCGGTCATGTCGTGAATCCGCCGAAGGTTCTCGGATAGCAGTCCCGTATCGGCCAACCACTGGCGGACTGCGGCATTATCCCACCGTTGAAGCTTTAGTTGGCCTGTCCCCACCTCTTTTCTAATGGCTTTCCATTCCGGCAGCAAGTCCCAAATTCGTGATGAATCCGCGAGAAAAACCACTCCTACGGCGCGGTCTTTCGCGGTGAATTGGCCGAGTCGCCGTTTTGCGATGGCGATCCATTCGAGGTTCCACCCATTTCCTGATGGAACGAGCAATACTGTTTTGCCGGTATCTTCGCGCTTTCTGAGGAGGGTGAATGATAAGTCGAACTCCTTGGCCGATTTTACATCGGAGAGAGGAATTATATAATCCTCGCCCATCATGGACTCGATCCTGTCTTGAACCTCGTGAATTCCGGAGGCAGGGCAACCGGCGATCACCACAACCTGATGTTTGGGGTCGCGGATCAAGGTCTCTTGCCTTGCGGTCAGGGGACTTCTCCAATGACTCCTACCTCCCATGGCGTTAGTCGGAGTTCTGAACGAATCAGGCGAGTAAGGCGGAGCGACATCCCATTCACTCGCGGTTTCCAGAACCTTGACGATGTCATTCGGGGAACCTAGTAGTGACACCACATTCGGACTCCTCAGGAAGTAATGGTCATTCGCATCCCGACGCAGAATCCCGAGGCCGCACATTTCATTGAGTAATACGACGAGGTCTTCACGCAAAGAGTCGTTGGCACGTTGGCGGTCCGCCTCGAAACCAGCGGGCCACCATGCCACAGCGTCCCGTTGGATGTCATCCACAGTGAAACCATCAGGCATATAATTGGCAGTGAAAGCCATGTGGTGGGCGACCAACGAGAAACGCAGGTCCAGATCCAGGGTGAGCATGAATTTTTTCCGAAGTTCGTCCCGAACCTCGTAATTGGCGAAGATGCGCTCGACGTCTTCAGATGTTACCTGATAGGGCGGAGTCTGGTCTGGGTGAGAGTTCCCCTGGCGGTCCACGATCGTACGGAGCAGATTCGTACATAGAATCTGGATTAGGTTTGGATAATAATTGGTTCTCGCGAGGATGCTGTTGATCGTGTCGGACGAGTCAAAAAACACACCACTTACGGCAAGTGGCACTGAGACCAGACGACCCGCTTCACGAGCCTCACCATTCTGGTGGAGTGGTCCCACACACACCGGAATTCCGAGTTGCGCAAGTGGATTGTTGGCCACGCGAGTCGAGCGTTGAACGTTGTGCAGTCCGGCGAAGACCACCTTGAACCGACGGTGGGTCTTGTCCATCAGACCTTTGAGTTTTTGGCAAATCCGAAACGGCATGCTCCCGGGTTGGTCGCCGGGGTCGCCGTCGGACCGGAGAAACTGGTCTGACTCGTCGAGCAGCAGGAGGATTCGTCTCTCGTCGTTCTCCTGAAGCCACTCAGTCACACGCTCGGCGAAGTTCTCCACGGTGAACTGCGTGCGCGTGATCTTTTTTCCGAAGATGGTAGGATCCTTTTTCGAGAGTTCATCCGCCACGATTTTCCAGATCTCATCCATTGCTACAGTCTGTCCGACGGCATGGAAATTCAGATCAAGATACAACGCGAGGTGATGTGTCCCACTCCTCGGGAAGTCCCTCTCGACTTTGCGCAGCAGTACGGTTTTCCCAATCTGGCGTCCGCCGTAAACAAAACAGGTCCCGGATTGGCCGGCCGATTCGATGGCTTCAATTTCCCTCCGCCTTCCATAGAACATCTCATCAGGAAGCATTCCTCCAGTTGTCGTATAGGGAGAGACGTTGGTGAATGGTAGACCACACTCGAACAAAGCCCGTAACCTCTGGCCCTCAACGGTGAACAGATAAGAGGCAAGAATTGAATCCACCATCAGCACTTTAATGGATTTCTGGCGGCAGATACGGGCGAATTTGCGCCTCTGTTGTATTCCAATCGGGCGCATCCAGAGGAGAATGATGGGATTCGTTCCTGGCTTCAGTCGGTCAAGATACTGTGCGACATCATCGATCGATGTCCGCAGGAGTTCGACGATCACCACAATTTTTCCGGAGCGGATTTCCGACCCGTAGTCGGGGATAGGGCAAGGAATCACGCCCGCCAAATGCGCCACAAAAACATCTCGTGTGTGTGATATATTCGTGATCGGAAAATCGAGCGCCCGGAGTATCACCTCGACACCCTTTTCGTCGATTTTCTTGGATCTCTGGGCCGAGAACCATCGTTGAAGTGCGGAGGCACTTGCGGAGCGACTTGTGGAATCGAGTCCATGAAGGTCAATGCCGCACCAGGTTTCATTGTTTTGGATGTCCGCAATAGCCTGAAGCGGATTGAACGACGGTGAAGAAATTAACTCTTGGAGGGAGCCGAAGTGGCCAGGGGTGGCCGAGTCTCCATAAAGATCTGCAAAGAATTGGTTCGGGCTGGTGTCTTCGTTGTGCTTAATGCTTTCACCGGCAATTAGGCGTTGGATGTATTCATCGGCCAAGTGAACGTTGCCCTTGGATAGGACGTCTCTGACACGTTCGATGTCCCCGGGGGAGGCATGATTTAAATCCTTAAGGCTCAACTCGGCGGCACGCACCTGTTCCTCGTGCGCCTTTCGGATGACTTGCTTCACTTTGGTGACATCATCTCCCCAGAGGTGGTAAGGAAAATCCCTTCCTTCATTTCTGTCTGACAGATTCTGCAACCGACGGTGAATGAGTTCCAAGAGTTCCGCATGCGCATCAGGGGTGACCCACCCCTTCGAGAATGCGGATCCCAGCTCTCCCTCCACTGCCTTGAGTTCGCGACGGAGACGATTCCGGGTTTCCTCAAGGTGTGAGGCCTTGCGCATCTCTAGTTCACCCAGTCCTGGGGTTTCGATTCTGTCCAGTTGGTCCAGAATCCACCTGGCCTTCTGGTGGTCAGCACGGGCGAGTGCGGCATCGAAGGCCTGTTCGCAATTCTGAATTGGATTTCTCAGGGCAAGCAGTTCACCTCCAAGACGGATTCTGGTCGGGTCGTTTTCTTTCCAAAACCCGGAGAGATCCTCGATGTTTTCATGTGTCTTCGAGGAAACCTCCATGTCGTTGTCGATCTCCACTGAGTCGAGTCTCATGAGGTCTACATGCAACCACTCTCTTAGGCTGGGGCATTGGACTTGTGGATTGGTGCCTTCGAGCGCATCGCTCAGGCGATCAAGTTCTTCGTGGACCAAATCGACGGCAATTCTGTTGCGTTGGTCAAAGGGCTGACCGGCATCCGCCATTTGCCCCAGTTCTTTTTTTGCGGAGGCGAGGCTACTGGCTACGGTATCGGCAAGATCTTCCAACACCTTCTGTCTGTAGTCGCTTTCGTGGTCCGGTCCAGATCTCCAGTGGTCGAGGCGGCGAGACAAGAGATCGATCGCCTCGGACGAAAGGCGCCTAAGGGACTCAACCGTTCACGCTTCTTGAGTTTGAACGAAGGACCCGGAGGACGGGATTCATCAGGAATCGACGCAGCTACTGCAATCGGGTCTTCAGGCGAAGGGTTCTGCTCATTTCCTTGCGGAGCATCTTTTGATTCGGTCTCCACTCCTTGGTATACACCAAGTTCATACCCCAGCTCCAGGTCCTCGACCAAGCGGGCGGTTTGCGAGTAGGGGCCATCAGTCAACGACGAGATTAGGTGCTCGAGACCGGATTCATCCAGTTGCATTACCCAAACCGATTCACCATCAGATTGCCCTCGAATCCGGGATGAAACTTCAAGTAGGCAATCCCTTATCAGGCAACATCGGACTGGAGATGGAGGTGTCTTTTGAATGATGAGGTCGTCCATCAGCAGGAACCCCAAGGTCTCCAAGATCACTGGAACCTGTTGGCACTCGCGCCGCTGGTGAAGCTGGCCCAGCTCGCTGGGACGCCTCCTCCCAATCCCGGCGCTCGCAGCAATCAACCGCCAGCAACCCACTGCGGAACTTCGGCCTGCTGGCGCGGCACAAACCGACGAGGATGATCTGATGCCCTATCCGGTGTTGGACTTCATCGAGCGTTCGGCGATCCGGGATCACCTTGGCCCAGCGGAAATACTGGAATTGTTGCAGGTGAATTTCCCGGCTCATTCCCGTGAGCGGCTCTGTCTCTGGACCCACAGGTTTTTCACGTTGTGGAGCCGCAATCAATGGAAGCGCGAACGCTATGCGCCGGGCTTCCATCTGGATGACGAAAATCTGGATCCGAAAACCTGGTGCCGTTGGCCGATTCTCAGCGGCGGTTTCCGGGAAGAACTCAAAACATTAATACCATGAATGCCATTCGAGCGGATATCACCACCCTGAACGTCGATGCCATCGTCAACGCGGCAAACTCAAGCCTGCTCGGAGGTGGTGGAGTGGATGGCGCGATTCATCGGACGGCCGGTCCGGACCTGGTCCACGAATGTCGATTGCTGGGCGGATGCAAAACAGGTGAGGCTAAAATCACCAAGGGCTATCGTTTGCCCGCACGCTTCGTGATTCATACGGTGGGTCCGGTTTGGAATGGAGGAGGCACCCGCGTCGCGGATCTGCTTGCGTCATGTTATCGAAATTCCCTCCGGCTGGCGGTCGAGCATGGATTGAAAACCATCGCGTTTCCCTCCATTAGCACTGGCATCTACGGGTATCCGATCGAGGAGGCCGCCCGCATCGCCATCGCTGTGGTGGCGGAGCATGACCGGCAGAACCCGGAGCAGCCGCAGGTGACATTCTGCTGCTATTCCCTCCATGATCTGGATATCTATCAAAGATTGCTGGCGGAACCCCAAATCCCGGATTTGCCAGTGGCCGCAGAAGCTCTATCAGATCGCCGCGCCGGTTGCCTGCTCGGACTTGCCACGGGTGATGCTCTCGGCACTACTTTGGAGTTTTCCCGCCCCGGCAGCTTCAAGCCCATGACGGACATGGTGGGCGGTGGTCCTTTTCGCCTCGAGGCCGGTCAATGGACGGATGACACGTCGATGGCGTTGTGTCTCTCGGCAAGCCTGATTGAACGTGGCTTTGATCATCGGGACCAAATCGAGCGCTACGTGCGCTGGTGGAAGCAGGGGTATTTCAGTTCGACCGGAAGCTGTTTTGATATCGGCAACACGGTGAGCGCCGCGCTTCGGGATTTCATGAGGACGGGTGAACCGGTTAGTGGAAGCACGGATCCCTATTCTGCGGGAAACGGTTCCATCATGCGTCTGGCTCCAGTGCCGTTGTTTTTTGAGAAGGCTGACGACTGCATCCATTTCTCCGGCGAGAGTTCCCGCACCACGCACCAGGCTCCGGCCGCAATTGATGCCTGCCGATACTTGGGTGGAATCCTCTGGGGGCTTCTGCATGGCGCATCGAAGGCCGACGTGCTTGCGCCCATGTATCATGCGTCGGGGTTGGTGTGGATGGATCTGGATCCGGCCATCACCGAGATTGCGATGGGTTCGTTCAAGGAAAAGGAACCTCCCGGAATCCGCGGCAGCGGCTATGTCGTGGCTTCGTTGGAAGCGGCATTGTGGGCATTTCACAAGTCGGAATCTTTTGAGGAAGGTGCCCTGCTAGCCGTGAATCTGGGGGAGGACGCCGACACTACTGGAGCTATTTTCGGCCAGCTTGCAGGTGCGTTTTACGGCAAATCCGGAATCCCTGTCCGCTGGTTGGAGCAACTGCACGACAGGGAATTGATTGAAAAGATGGTTCAACAACTGATAGGTCCCGAGACGGCCAACCCCAAATAAAAGCACATGAAAGCACTGATCCTCGTGGATATTCAAAACGACTTTCTTCCCGGCGGCGCACTCGCCGTTCCCGGTGGCAATGAAATCGTTTCCCTGGCTAACGACCTGACGAAAGAATTTCAAATCGTCGTGGCCACTCAGGACTGGCACCCGCCCGAGCATGGAAGTTTCGCCGCAAACCATCCGGGCAAGGGGGTGTTTGAGTCCATCAGTTTGGATGGGCTGCCTCAGACATTGTGGCCGGTTCATTGTGTGTGGGATACTTCGGGTGCGGAGTTTGCTCCCGGATTGGACGTTGGTCGCATCACCCGCGTGTTTCAAAAAGGAACCCGGCCGGAAGTCGACAGCTACAGTGGGTTTCACGACAACGGTCGCCGTCATAGCACAGGCATGGCGGAGTGGCTCAGTGAACAGGGCGTAACGCATCTCACCGTCTGCGGGCTGGCGACCGATTATTGTGTGAAATTCACCGCACTCGATGCCGTCCATGAGGGCTTTCAGGTGACGCTTGCTCTGGCCGCATGCCGCGGAGTGAATCTGATGGCAGGAGACGTGGACGAAGCAGTCGAGGAGATGAGGGGCGCGGGAGTCGATATTCAATGAGCCGGCCACACGCAGTGTTAGGGATCGAGGTGCTGGTCATTGGTAGGTGCCGCCGGGCAGGGTTTGAGGGTGGAAACATCCTTCTCCTTCAGGCTTGTGGCAGGCCCAAGTGAGACGGCCGTCTTCTCCTCCGGCCAAAAACAAAAGCGAAGCATCCGAGCGACACGAGGCCTGCAGTCCCAGGTTCCGGAAGGGGATCATAAGTAAAGGTCGTGCTGGTCACTTGGAACGGAGCTAGGTCGAAGCCATGAAAGGTACCAGTGGTCAAAGATGAAGTGGTCAGCGGAATGAATATGTTTTCCGTTGCTCCACCGTTGATGATCGCAGCGTAATATCCGGAAGGAAACTGGTGGGAGTGAAATGGAAACCCACCGTAAGAGATCTGCGGAGGATTAATAGTCGCGGTGGGGTTGCCAATCAGGAAGGGCTCCAAATCCGCGCCGCTGTAGGTCTCGGTGAACGGCGAATACGACAAGCTGTGGGTGTGTTCTCCTGTGACTTGCGAAAGCGTTGAAGGCAGATCATGGACTCCATTAGTGACCACAACTGCGCCGAAGTCGATGGAGTGGGTATGACTTCCTTCACTGCTGCTGGTGATTGAGGGAAGGGTCACCGTACCAAAGGACGTTGAGAAACTTACAGATCCCACAGGCACAGTGTGATCCCCGATCACACTGACAGTGAAGGGCAGGAAATCGATGGTCGTGCCATTGCCGTAAGTTCCGCCGGTCTGCCTGAGCGCTGAATGGGATTGGGGGTTGAACGCATGGGAATGGCTCCCCCCACTGGTGAGGGTAGCGACGGGAGGCTCGATGAGAACTTCCACTGAAATAAGGGTTCCAAGCCCGGTATCGAAGGCACCGGTGCCAGGTATGGTCAAAGTCGCCCCCATCACAGGTGTGAGAAGACCTGAAAATATCATCGTCTTTTTTAATCCACATACTCGGTTGATCAAATTTACTTTCATTATAGGTGGTAGGGAATGAAGAGTGAATGCTAAGTTCATCAAGGTGAAACAAGTGTTGCCTTCACCCGCATGAAGCGGCGTTGATTGTTTTGAAGCGGAGAGTTATCGCGGACCGTCAATCGCGTGGGGGTCTCTTCAATAAGGGTAAGATGGGACGGTCCTGAATTCCACGTAGCTGTCGTGAGGTCCGAGGTGATTTCCGGGATCAATACCAAATCGGTAGCGTCCGGGTTCTTTTGAATTGTGAAGACGAAATGATTGCCGCCTTCAAGGGGTTCGATAGATGGTTGCGGCAGCCCTTGGGACGATGGAACTAGGGCTTTCAGTCCAAAGGAATACTTCAGCAAATTGGAAATACCATCTCCCGCCGGCGATGCCCCCCAACCCGCGATTGAAGGATTTGTCGCGTCGCTTCCAAACTCTTCATCAAGCCAGAGAGCGGATGGGGCATTGAATACCTTCAATTGGATTTCCTTGGGGGTTCCCTGACCGAGGGCGTTGGAGCCATAGACCACTACGGTCGCGTTGGCAGCTAGCGTGCCGGTGAGCAATCCCGATACGGGATCCAAAGCCAATCCCGGTGGCACGGGTGACACAGAGTAGCCAGTCGCGTCCGGGCTGGAGGCGAGTTGCAACGAGAACCCATTTCCACCGACCACCCGCACCACCGAGGGAATGGTGATCGACGGCGTGCCAGCGGCTCCGTTGATGTCAAATTCGAGGTTGAGCGAACCTCCCTGACCACTTGAATTGACGCCCCAGAGCGGCACTTCGGAACGCCCGGGAACCAACGGAGTGCCACTGATGATGCCGGTTTGGGGATCGAGATTGATGCCGTAGGGAAGGGAGCCACCATCGTAGAATGTAGCAGAAGGCGAGGACGTCAAGCTTGCCGAAAATGGCACGCCGACTTGAAGGATGGGAAAGTTCTGCTGAATGGAGACCACTGGCGTGCCAGCGGCAGGAGCGATTTGCAATTTCACGGTTACTGGCATTCCTTCGCCCACAGCGTTGAATGGACTCGCTGTGAATTCGTAGCTACCGGGTGTGTTCGGAGTGCCGGAAACGGCTCCGGCCATCGGGTCCACGATGACGAAGTCAGGGAGATCCGTAACATTGAAGCCAACGGCCGATGGCGTGGCGGTGAGGAGGTGCGTCAGTTCGGTACCGGCAGTTCCGGAAATCACGATTGAGGAAGACATCACCGGCGCTCCATCGACCGGTAGGATCGTCAAGGGAATGGTGATTTCCTCACCCACCGCAGTGTCGGAAAAGGGCCGGACTTTGGCTATGAAATCACCCGGTTTTTCCGGAGTTCCGGAGATTGCGCCAGTCGAGACATTGCCGACCAATCCGGGTGGCAAATCAGAGAAAACAAAGAAGCTGGCGCCATCAGTGTAGGATGGCGAGTAAGTCATCGGCTGGCCGACTTGACGCGCCGAAGGAGCAAGAGGCGTTTCATCGTTGAACCTGCTAAATCCCCGCAAACTAAAAGCATTCACGGAAATGGCCGCTGCAGTCTGCGCGGCGGGCAACACGGCAAGGGTCGTGAACTTGGGCAAGCTCCAACCTTGCGCGTTCTTCGCCCGGGCTAGGAAGGAGTAGCTGCCAGGAACGGACGGAACTCCGGTGAACTGGCCGGTTGTTTTGTTTAGGCTGATGCCAGAGGGCGCGTTGCCAGCGAAATCGGCTGAGAACTCGGTCGGGGATCCGGACGCAGTGAGGGATGCCGATACCGCAGTGCCAGTGCGCACAACAAAGAATTCTTGTGACGTGATGGCAGGAGCACCTGCTGCCGGGTCTATGCGCAGTGGTAGCCCGGCTAACACTCCCCACTCTGAGGAGTCGTAGCCAGCGGCATTATAAGTGGAGACTCCCGGTAAGCCTAGGCGCGAAGCGGGCCAGACGAACGCTGCTGAATTTTGTACCACATCGTTAATAGACAATCCAATGTTCACAACACCGAAATACCACAAGTTACACGCCCTGTCGGCGGTAATTGTAAAATTGAGGTTTTGTCCAGATTGTGCAGCAAGCTGCTTGGGACCTGTAATGATGGGACGTGAACCAGGTGCCGTAAAATACTGGAGAGTCATGGATCTTGAGGTGCTTTGGATCCCATTGTGCACTGCATAGATGCTTAACCTGAAATTTGTCCAATCGCTAACAACCTGAGGAATACCACTCAAAACACCGGTCGAAGCGTTTAAACTCATTCCCGGAGGAAGCGAGGAAGCATAGACTCCGGTTCCTGACAACCAAGGCCGCGGAGGCATTCCTTGAACCTGAACTTCGTAATTTAGTGGTTGTGATCGGTAAAAGAAGAAGAATTCGGGAATGATTACAATCGGTGCCCCAGGGGTAACCGCTGCCGCAATTTTCAGAACCTGTGACAGTCCTGCTCCATTGAGATTCGCGGCGGTTAGCATGACATCGAAGCTGCCGGTATCCACTATTTTCCCAGCGATCAAGCCCGTCACTGCATTGAGCGATAGCCCTTCCGGCAGATTGGTGGCGGAATACGCTGTGATGGGGCCGTTGGTTGCAACGATCTGATAGGAGAAAGGTTGCTCCACCACCACTGATGCGCTGGCCGCACTGGTGATTTTCGGCACGATGGATCCGGGGCGGATGGTGAGCACCATGGTTTTCGCCTCCCCTTGGCCGACGACGCTGGAGGCCGAGAGAATCAAGTCGAACGTGCCAATCTCAAGGGGGGTGCCGGAGATGGCACCAGTGGTTGCATTGAGTGATAGACCAGTTGGCAGGCCACTGGCGGAGTAGCTGAGCACGGGAATGTCGCTGCGGGCTAGGATCGTATAGGAGTAGGGTTCGAGTCCTTTGGCATATTCGGTGAGGCTGCTGATGATCTCCGGGGCTCCGGGTGGAGGCAGGACCTTGAAGCTGGCGGTGGTCGCCGCGCCTTGGCCGTCCGCGTTGGAGGCTTGGAGAATGACAGTGTAGTCCCCCGTAGCCGTGGGCGTGCCGCCGAGGCTGCGGGCCGATGAGTTGAGCGTGATGCCGGGCGGCAGGCCGCTGGCAGTCATGCTGGTCGAAGGAGGACTCGTTTGCAGCGTTGTGCTAAAGGGCAGGCCCTGATACGCGGTGAAGTCGGCGGGCACTTGAACAATCGGCGCATTGGGATGGTGGGCCACATTGAAGACAATGGCCTGCGCATTTCCCGGCCCATCCCCATTGGTGGCGAGGACGGTGGTGTTGAAGACCCCGGGAGCGGGCGGTGTGCCAGAGAGTTGTCCAGCAGTGCCGCTTTGAGTCATCCACCCAGGAAGATTGGTGAAGGTGAACGATGTCGGCGAATTCGTAGCCGTGATCGTGGTTGAGAAGGCCACGCCCACCTGGAGATTGAAGGACGCCACACTGGAAATGACCGGCACCTGTAGCGGTGGATCCATGATGAGACGAAGCGGGCTGGATTTGCCGGGACCAAAACTGTTAGTTGCGGTAAAGACAAGATTGAAAGTGCCGGTCACCGTCGGCGCGCCGGAGAAGGCTCCTGTGCCGGGATTGAACGCAATCCCCGCAGGCAGGCTCCCGGAGACGAGGGTAAACGAAGTTGCGGGGACGCTTGTAGTGAGAGCAAAGCTGAAAGCGACTCCCTTTCGTCCGCGGTTCTCGACCTGGCTTGTGATAGTTGGTGCTTGTGGATTCGGTTCGATTTGAAAGCTGATATCCTTGTAGGCCCCAGGACCGCTGGCATTTGAGCCGCGGAGTTTGAAATTGAAGGTTCCTGCGAGCGTCGGGGTACCCGTCAGCAAGCCTGCCGCATTCACAGAAAGCCAGGATGGGGCATTCAAGAGAGAATAGGACGTCGGAGTGTTCGTCGCAGTGGCCTGAATGGACAAGGCCGTGTTGACATTACCCGCTGCAAACATTGGCGAGAGAATCACCGGCGGCGGAATCGGCGGGGCGATGAACAGCGAGAGCGTTGCATTGCCCGTGCCGCCAGCGTTGACCGCGCCAAGGGTGATATTGAAAGTCCCGTTCGTGCTAGGCACGCCGGAAATGACCCCGGTTGCACCATTCAAGCTGAGACCGCCGGGTAGCGCGCTGGACGTATAGGAGCCCGGATTCTGAGAGGCGGTGATTTGATACAAGAACGGGTCATTCTGCCTGCCCGATGCCATTGTTGGGCTGGTAATCACGGGACGGGGCGGCGAAATGTTGAGCAGCAGTGTCGATTGGGCGGCTCGGTAAGGATTCGTCGCAGCAAGATCCAGCGTGAATGTGCCGACTGTGGGTGGGGTGCCCGTGAGCCATCCTGTGCTGGCATCCAAGCTCAACCAGGCGGGGAGGTTCGCGCAAGTAATCGAGTTCGGCCCGTTAGTCGTTGTGATCTGAAAAGCGAATTGATTGCCCGCCGTGCCGGTCGTGCTGGTGGCTGAGGTGAAAGCGGGTAGGCGCGGAATCAGGGTGATATTGGCGGTCTGGCTATCCGCTGTGCCAAAGTTGCTGCTGACTCTGACCCAGTAGGACGTGCTGGCCGTGACGGGTCCATGACTTAACGTGGCGGAGTTGATGCCGACGGGATCGGTGACATTTCCTGCCGGACCCCGATACCATTGGTAGGAAAGAGTTCCGGTCCCGGCCGCGACGACTGAAAGCGCAACATTATCCCCTTCCAGGATGGAGCCAGAAACGGGCTGGGTGGTGATCGATGGCGGCTGATTGAGGGTAATGACGGCCGTCGAGCTATCAGAGCTGCCTACAGGATTCGTCGCACGCACCCAGTAACTGAACTGCGTGCCAGCGAGCGAGGGAGTGGTGTAGCTCGCGGAGGTGGCACCGGAAATCGGATTCGTCGTCACGCCGCTTTCGCCTTGATACCATTGGTAGGTGATCGGACCCGTGCCCTGCATGGTCACGCTGAGGGTGACCGATTGGTTTTGATTGATGGTGGAGGAAACCGGCTGGGAGAGAAACACAGCTAGTGTTGGTGCGGGCATGCGCGTAAAAATGAGATCCTCGCGACCGCTGCTAGCATAGTTGCCAATCATCCATGCGGAATTCCCGTCGCCGACGGAACCATATCGTTGAATCTGGAAACTGTGGGTGGTCACCGCAGGATGGAGTCGGCGAATGGCTCCATTATTGATTGCCGACGAATATAGATCCGCCTCGTTGTTGCGGTCTCCAAATTTCACAAAAAGAACCCGCTGGCCTGTCTCGGAAATTTGGTAGGCTCCACTTGACCAATTTCCTAGTAAACCATTGAGCAGGGTGCCATCGAGCACGCGTTGTTCGCCGCCCGAAAGGTTGGCTGCTTTGAGGAAGGCACCGTTACTGAAGAACGTGGTCGGGCTTTGTCGATAAACCACCCCGCCACCCGCTGGAACCAATTCGGCTGTAGCAAATCGGGTCGAGGTGTTGGGCGGAGCTGAATTAATCTGGGTATAGCCAGCCGATGCGGCATTAAAGAGAGCGAATTCCGTCGCCGGAAAATCAAATCCATAGCGCGCCACATCATCGGCCGTTGGAAAATCACCCGCAGCAAGAACCTTCAGGCTGTCCGGGGTGAATACTGGCTGGTTATCGAAATTAAAACCATCTCCAGCATAAGGGATTGTGAACATGGCTCCTCCGGCTATGGGAACGGAGTACATGCGGTAGGATAAATTGCCCGGCTTTGCGTGGAATGCGACCCTGTTTCCATCCGGGGAGATTGAAAAGGCCCGCACGATGTAATTTCCCGCCGGGTTGGACATCAGATTCACCCGTGAGGCGCTGGTGATCGTCGCAGAGAAAAGACGTATCTCAGTGCCCACCTCATCATTCGCCCGATAAACCACCCGTGCCGAGGTGGGGCTGACACGGAACTCCTGAAACTGGCGGGAACCTGCTCCTGTCGGCCGATTCGGATTGTTCAGCCTCAGCGGTGTCGTGCCGGTGGTGGCACCTACTGGAAGCGAGTAGATACCAGCATTATTCAGATCTGCCGGAGCGCCCGAGAAAACAAGGTGTGTTCCATTTGGGGTGAAGCAAAATCGATAAATCGAGAGTCCACTCGACATCTGCACCGGTGCCCCACTCGCCACCGGCACGCGGTAAAGGTGGGAGGTTCGATAAAAGGCAATGGCTCCATCGTGGCTGACGACGAAGGCAGATACCGCGCCGGTTGCTCCTGAGAGATCCACCGGCGTGCCGCCTACCAAGGGCACGCGATACAACTTCCGCGCGTTGCCCGCGATGAAGAAAGCTTGATTGCCCGATACCGTCCAAGAGCGGGAAGATGCGACATCGCGGGGGACTCCAGTCGAAAGTGTTGTGAGTAGCGTGTTCTCACTGATACTTGGTGTCACAATACCGGCTGTGAGTTCCAGGGGAGTGCCTCCTTGAAATGGCACCGAATAAAGGCGCCCGCCTCGCACAAACAGAACCCAGCGGGTCCCGGACACCTCAATGGTCTGCACCTCGCCGATCATATCCGTGTCGGCAAAAGCCCCTGTCACATTCGTGATGATGTTGTCATCGCCTTGGTTGGGATAAGGCAGGATCACGACTACTTGCACGGCGATGCTATTGACGGTGCCAGCCCGGTTCGTGACTCGCACCCAGTAGGAGTTGGTGGCCTGTGGGGAAACGCTGAGGGTAGAGGCGGAGCCGGACAACGGGACGGATGTGTCTCCGGACGAACCTTGGAACCATTCAAACGTATGCGGCTGAGTGCCGGTGGGAGTCGCTGTCAAGATCGCGCTGGATCCAGGAAGCACGCTGGGCGCATTAGAGACCAACGTCGTTGTGGGTGGCACACCCACCTCCTGCCCGGTGGCTTGCAGCGAGATATCAAAGGGATTCTTGCTGCTGTCATTGTTTGGAAAACTAAGCGCTGCGGTTCGGCTGCCCAAGGCGGATGGCAGAAACTGAACGATAAAGCTGGAAACCCCACCGGGAGGAATCACGGGGTAGGGCGTTCTCAGAAGGGTGAAATCCGCCGCAGCGGTGCCAGTGATCTTGAGATCGCCCAAGTGCAAAGGGCCATTTCCGGTATTTCGGATACGGAAAGTGAGCGTGTTGGCTCCCCCTAAATCACATGCACCGAAATCCAGGCTTCCTCCATCTGCAAGGTCAGTGCCTGCGGGTTGCTCCACGACCAATTCGGGAACCGTGGTGGAAGACTCTAGGAACGCCGCGAGGAGGTAATCATCATCGGTCCCGCCACGGCTTGTCCCTGCCACCAGGATACGACCATTGCTGGTGATGGTGATTTGCCTGCCCTCCTCATCGCGACGCTCGAAATCGCTTGTCACCACCCCATCAACGCCGAAAGTGCCATCGACGGTGCCATTCGACATTAACCTCAACAGCACGAGATCCTTCGACCCGTCCAGACCGTTGAGCTTCTGTCCTACCATCAGCACTTTTCCGTCGGTCTGGAGGGCTGCTCCATAACAATAGCTGCCATCGAACCCAACGGCATGGGCCAGCCGGCCTGCGGTCCCGAACCCTGTATCCAAAGTTCCGTTCGCCCCGAAGCGAACGGCGGCAAATTCATTTTTGTTGGGGTCGGGCGATGCGGCGTTGTACCAATGTCCCGCAACGATCACCTTTCCATCCGGCTGTAGAAGCATGTCATTGCCGTCGTAACCTCCGGCGGGTAGGGGAGCGACGGCTAAGCCATCGCCATCAAAGGATGCATCAAGAGTGCCATCTGCGAGGTAGCGGGCCACTGCGAACCCTGAGCCCCCGGTGCCTCCTAGTAGAATTTTCCCATCCGGCTGAACGAGCACCTTGTAACCAAAAGTGGTGCCGGATGTGGACACAATGCCATCGGTGCCGAACGTGGAATCCCGCTCGCCATTCGATGAATAACGGACGAGCGTGAAACGATCAGACCCCAGTCGATTGCTATATCCACCGACCAGGATTTTTCCATCAGATTGAATGGCAACGCTCTGCGCAAAATCCCTCCCACCCAAATGGCTTCTCACTTTTCCACCGGTGCCAAAGCTGGAATCGGGATCGCCGTTCGGCAGGAGACGGCCTAAAACGAAGTCATATTCACTCACCTGAGTGGCGGAGTTGTATTCGAAACAATAACCCGCAACGACCACCTTTCCATTGGGCTGAAGGGCCACGCTGTGGCAATAAGCCCCATTGTTCGTCCCAAAATCAAGCGAAGATCGCCCATCGCCGCCGAAAGACGTGTCCAACGAGCCATCCGGTAGTGTGCGAAGCACGGTAATACCCAAACCCGTGCTTCCCCCCAACACGATTTTTTCGTCGGGCTGAACGGCCATAGCCCACGCGCGATCGTCATTTCCCCTCGGTTGCGTGAACACCATCCCATCCGAGCTGAAGGTCGTATCTGAACTTCCCGTTGCCGTGAACCGCATCGTGAGGTATCCCCCAGTTCCTGGTGCCGCACTCTCTTTTGCAAGACCGGAAACGGTCACGTTGCCGTTTGGCTGGGTAAGCAGCGGAGGTCCAGTATTACTGGAATATCCATAGGTTGGGACGGGGGTGGTGGAGAAACTGCTATCCAAGGTGCCATTGGCAAGGTAACGCAGGGTCACAAAGCTGGAGGCTGTGAACAAGGTAGTGCCGGCGATAATAATTTTCCCGTCTGACTGTAGTGCGACGGAAGCAGCGGACTCCGAGGTGCCGAGATCAGTGGTGACGAGGCCATCGCCGCTAAAGGTGGTATCAAGGCTGCCATCGGTATTCAGGCGAGCGAGGGCGAAATGGTAATTGAAGGTAGGGGTAAATGTCAGGTTCTGCCCGCTCAGGAGAATTTTCCCGTCTGGCTGTATGGCAAGACCTCCCAGAGCTTGAGAAAAGTTTGTCGGGTCCACCCGGACGGTTTGGTATCCATCTCCGCTAAAGGAGGTGTCGAGGGAACCTGTAACCGTGAACACCGCAACCGCAAAATCAGCAAACCCAACGACGACCTTCCCCGCGGGAGTAATTCCAACCTCCGCGATCGCGCTCGTATTCGCGACCGGGACCCGGACAAAACCACCACTACCAAAACCGACATCTGGTGTGCCATCCAAATTGAAGCGTTCCAACCTCACGCGGAAGGCGTTGTTTCCGTTCACTTCGTAGGTTTCTGTCGTGGCACCGACGATTTTGCCATCCGCTTGTCGGGCAAATCGGGGCTGCACCGAATTCGAAGTGGAAACCTTGCCCACCGGTGAAATCGCTATGCCGCCACGGTCAAACGTCAGGTCCAGGACGCCATCATTCGTGTATTTAACGAGTGCCATTCGGCCACTCACTCCGCCTGCGGCGATGACGCTGCCATCTTCCTGCGGGAATACTTTGCTGATGCCATCTCCAAAGTCCCATGCCCCTGCATTTGGATCAATGCTGACCTTGCCATTCCCCCCGTAGGTGGGATCCAGATTCCCAGCCAGATCATAGCGAATGATGGTAAAATTCCTGCTTCCTCCCAAGAGCAATTTGCCATCGGGCTGATACGCCGAGCAAGTTGGAGTTGGAGCGGTTGCTTCGAAGGGATGGCTCCCGGGATTCGCATCCAAGAGTACTACCCCGCCTAGACCAAATGTTTGGTCTGGATCACCCGGGGTGGCGTCAGCCCCCGCCGAGCCAAGCAGAAGGACGGTGCCAGCCAAGAAGCTCTGGCAGCAGGATTTTAGCGTGAACCTCCTGCGGCTCAAATCTGAGGCATTTGGAGGGCTGATTGGGGTATTCGTTGACATGATGCTTGAGATTTTGGAGTCAGTAAGCCTGTAAGGGTGCGGCCCCGCTCGGATCATCGGGACCCATCCAGGAAACACTGCTTGCATCATTACCTGTGGCTTGAAGGATGTGCTTGGAGGAGCCCGGAGAAGCGGAACTGGATCTTGTTGTTGTCGTAGTCACTATGTGGGAGAGTAAGGATTTTCCGCTGTTTACAGCGGTCTCGTTGCTTGCCTGTTGGGGTATGGTGTCACAACAGCTTGACCACGTTTCCACTCCATTCCCATGCGAATTGTCTGACCTTTTCTTACCGGGTAACTTCTCCATGAAATGCTGTCCCTGGGATTACCCGGCCCATATTCCGACCGATCACCCGCCATTGCGAAACCAGTGGCGAGAAGAGATCGTGCATTGCCAACCGGCAGTCCATATTGATAACACCATTCTCCGGCGCTCTTGCCGTCTGTCGTAGGCATCATCGTAATGACATCATAAGCTTTACCATCGGTGTAGGCACTCATTTCGGAATCGCCCAGAGTCACATTGCCCATGATGTCTTTGCCCGCGCCACCCTGTGATGACTGTTTCCCAGCCAACGAGGCGGAAGCTTGGTTTAAAAATTGCTGCGCCAAGCCATACTCCTTGTTCGAGGCGGCACCCAGACCAGCGCCAGCCATAAACGCGGCTGCCACCTGCTCTCCCGTTGTTGATCCCTGATGAGTAGTGTCTGGATTTCCACCCATGGTGAGAGTCCGGTTGCGGGTATCCTGCGCGATTTCGTGGCCGATGTTTCCGCCAAGGGGTTTCGCTGTCTTTTTAAAAGCCACATGGCCGATTCCCAGTGCGTCTAGGACAAGTCCCTGCTCAGTGGATTTAAGACTCAAAACTCCCTTTCTCTTCGCTCCCATTCCCCAGGAACCACCACCAGCCAGAGTCTGTGCCTCATCTAGAACGATGTGCATCTCGCTGGGGTTGATTACTTCCCAAGAGAACGGAATTTCTTGCACCCAAAGCGGCGGCTGGTGACGCGGTTCGTACATCGCCGAAGTGACCACGCTTCCCTTCCCGCCGGATTGGATCCGTATCGCCTGCCGACTCTCATGGCCGAAATAGCTCTTTCCTGTCCCTTCCCATACGCCTTCCCACTGTTTCGAGGAAAGCGCCACTGGCGGAGCGGAAATGGTTGCTGGTGTGTTTCCACACCCAAGCAGAAAACCAGCGGCGACTGAAATGACAATTAGCCGATATGGATGTTGCCTGGCCGTGTTCATGATGGTTTTGAAATTTCAAGTGATAATCAACTTCATGTCGATTCGAGGAGTCAATAAATACAGAATCCCCCCGGAGATTGGGTGGCGGAGTGTGGAACAGTATTCTTGGATTATGATGGCTATTGTATGGGGGAGGCTTGGATCCTGTCCGAATAAAGGGGACTCGATTCGACAATGATCCGCGCATTCAAGAGCCAGCATTGATTCTGTTTCTGCGGTGAATGAGTCCTAAGCCAAAGAGCAATATCAGGATCATTGAACTTGGTTCTGGGATGGGATTGACATAGGCACGGAAAGAAAAATCCACCATCTCTGGATCGCTGGGAGCATCTATGGTATTGTCGAGATAAATTTTTCCCCATTGACTCTTGGGGGTAGGGTCATCCGGAGCCCGACTAGCAGAATCACCCCGGTTGAACCCCATTCCTCCGGCATAAGTTCCATTGTCAATGTCGTTGACCGGCCATGCAAAATCACCCGCCCATTGATATTCGGCTCCTTGAGTTTCACTCATGAGAATGATTGCCAAATGGTCGCCGGATTCTACCGGAATGGACGCGGGAAATGTGAATTTGATCCATGAGAACTGGGTTCCCACTGAATCGGGAGAGATATTGGCAGAGCCAAATACGCCCGGTCCGGAATCGGGCTCAGAGGGCATGCCGCTAACCACCCCGCGTATGTCGACCCGCAATGGATGATTGGGCAGAAAAACCGAATTCGACCGGGCGACAAGAATATCAACGCTTGTGAGATATCCCGACGTTAAAACAGTAAAGGTTTGGGAATTACTCAATCTCTTACCGACAATGATGCTGGATGTCCAACTCGTGGTGGGGGTATAATGTGCATCGAGAACGGATGCTGCGTTCAGTGAAGGCATTAGTCCCAGGACTAGAAATATCCGATAGTTCATAATTTTTGTTTATTTGAGTGACAAGCAAATCAGTGCCGAGCAGGTTGATGCATTTCCCATGGGAAGGATGGAGCTTACCAAGTTATCAACACATACCCCACCCCGCCCGGGTTGGAAGCGTTGAATGTGCCATCTCCCCCGACACCTGCACCCGCAGGAAGTTTGATGGTGGCCCCTTGGAATGGGCGCCCTCCCTGATTGGATGAGAACCCTTCACTGCTTCCACCGTCATCCCCCGGACGGCCCACATCGGCAGTAGCAGAAGGAACTCCCCCAAGACCATCAGTATCCAGTTGGCCGCCACCCCCTCCACCTGAAACGAGGCTAAAGGATCCACACTTGAAAGAGCTCCCTCCGCCATCTTTTCCAGCACCTGTGACAGCGCCACTGGCAGCGCTGTTGCCAGCGCCGCCCCCCCCTGATCCCACCACCACCGAGGCATTCAAAGTGCCGTCATAACGATAGATGGATCTTGAGTATCCACCCCCCCCGCCAGGCCCGGGATAGCTGTTCGAAGATGCGCCTCCACCACCAGCTCCCACCACCTCGATCAACAGATGTGTAACCCCGGATGGAATCGTAAAACTAAAAGTACCTGCTGTTCTGAATTCTTTGTAACCTTTAGGAACATTGCTCGCCGCAGGCACTGAAAGGTTTGTCAGTCCTGCTCCGTTTCCTCGGATTACCCCGGCAAGATAGGTATTTGTATGGATGCCATTGGTGCCGATTCTGATCGTCTTGGATTCGTTGGCCACGCCCTCGTTGCCGAGTGTGATGTTTTCATTTCCTGATGTGATGTTAAAACCAGCGTCCTCCCCCACGGCGATATTGAATTTTCCACTGGTGACGTTTGCGAGCGAACCATCGCCAATAGCTGTGTTAAAACTTCCCGATTTGTTTCGAAAGAGTGACTGAAATCCAACGGCCACGTTATTTGTGCCTTTTCGGTTGTTGTTGAGTGACTGAGACCCAAAAGCTGTGTTGAATGATCCCGTGGTCGTGGACCTCATGGCTGAGAATCCGGTGGCGGTATTATTCGCTCCCTTCGTGACCTTGCCCAGTGCTCCAGCACCTGTTTTGGTATTGGTTTGCCCGAGACAAATCGAAGGGTCTGCGATCCCAAGCATCACTGCAACTGTCAGGATTTGCACTGTTCTGGAACCGGTTCTGTGACTGTTCTTTCCGCCTCGAGCGGAAGGTTCGGCGATTTGGTTCAGGTCATGGCTGCATGGGTGAGTAATCTTTAGTGTTTCCATTTCCTTCCCATTCAGCCTGGACCTCATC
The DNA here is from genome assembly GCA_964554865.1 of uncultured Luteolibacter sp. Lineage (GTDB taxonomy): Bacteria > Verrucomicrobiota > Verrucomicrobiia > Verrucomicrobiales > Akkermansiaceae > Luteolibacter. The sequence continues at coordinate 59,039 of CAZKQK010000004.1, forward strand.
GTTTTGAACACCCCCCAAAAACGGGGTCTGGGGGAATCTGTGCCGCAGGAGAGGGAGAAAAACCGGGCTTTGAGGTGCTCCGGGCCGTTTGAATCCAGTGCCCCTTTTCTTCTACCAATGGACGGAAAGCCCCGCGCCGAGGAGGCGGGGTGTGTTGGGGCGGCCGTCGGTGGCGCGGCCGATGCCGGAGAAGTCGCGGCGGACGATGGCGAAGTCTTCGTCCAGGAGGTTGGTGCCGAAGAGGTAGAGTTCGGCGTTTTGCCAGCGGTAGCCGGTGCGAGCAGCGAGGAGGAGGCGTTTTTCGAGAGCGGTGTTCTGGGGGGAGGCTGGTTCGGTGTAGGAGGTGTCGGACCACGTGAGGGCGGATTCGCCGAACCAGCCTGTGGCGGGGCTCCAGGCGAGTTGGATGGCGCTGGTGAATTCGGGAGAGGAGGGGAATTTCTGGCCTGAGCGGTCCACGCCGTTGAGGACGAGTTCGTCAAAGCGGGTGTGGAGCCAGCCGCCGGAGAGGCTTGTCTGGAACGCGCCGGGGCCTTGCCACTGGAGTTCGATCTCGGCTCCGGCGCGGGTGCCTTGGCCGGAGTTGGTGATGAGTTCGTCGAGGATGGGGAAGCCGCCGGGGGAAACGAAGGGGACTTGAAGGTTGTCGAGACGGGCGTAGAACAGGCGGCCGGCGAGCTGGAGGCGGTCCCAGCGGTTTTCGGCGTGAAGGTTGGTTTCCCAGCCGCGTTCGGCTCCATATTCCTGCAGGATGCCTTGGGTGAGGGCGTATGCGGCGGCGGCGGGGCGGTAGGCGCGGGCGATCTTGAGGCCTACTTTGGCATCGGCATCGCGCCATTCGACGCCGATTTCAGGAAGCCATTCGGTTGAGGAAACATCGGAGCGGCTGGTGGCAGGTGGGGTGCCGGGAAAGAGGGCGGAACTGGATTGGCGGCGCTGTTGGTGGTCGAGGCGGAGGCCGGTGGTGAGCCAGTAATGCGGTTGCACTTCGTATTCGCCACGGGCGAACACGGCGGCGGCATCGACGTCTTCGCGGGTCGAACTGGTGTAGGGTGAACCTTGAGGGATGGGTGCGAATCCGATCCCGCTGAAGCTGAAATCGTAGTCGGAGGATTCGGCGTAGAGGCCGAGCGTCCACGAAAGGTTTTCCTTTTCGCCGTGCAAGCGGCTGCCACCGGTCAGGCGGCTTTCTTCCACGCCAACCCGGTAGAACCAATCGAGGGCGGGGCTGGCGTCGAAGTCGGCGATCTGGTAGCCGTCGATTTGCTGCCAAGCGGCCTCGCCTTCGAGCCACCGGCCATCGCTGAGTTCGACGCGACCTCGGATCGACGCGGCTTGGCGGTCCACCGGCATGATTTCGCGGGTGTTCATGGCGACCTCGCGGTCGAAAAGGTCACCGCCGGGCAGGGTGGTGGCGAGTGCAAGCGGGTTGCCGCGGGAGCGTTCGGTTTCGAGGAGAAAATCAATGACGGAGGAATCGTCCCCGGCGGGTTGCCAGCGGAGTTGGCCGCGGAGGAGGTCGCGGCGGATGCTGGCGAAGGTGTCGTCGTTGAGGGTAATGTTGGTGACGGCCTCGTCGGTGCCTTCGCTGGCGATGTTCAGGCGGGCGGCGAGTTTTCCGGGGAGGATGACGAAATTTTCGGTGAGGCCGCTGCGGTAAGTGGCGAAGTCACCGAACTCGGCGAGGAAGAATCCTTGGTGGAAAAACTGTGGGGCATTGGGTTCGAGTCGGAGTTCCCCGCCTTGGGCGGCGGGGCCGGTGCCGAAGAGGGCCGGGCCGCGGGTGATGGCCAGGCCGCCGGTATCCCATGCGGGCGTGCCGAATGCCCACAAGGTATTGGTCGAGCGCGGAACACCGCCGCCGATGACCTGGAGCGAGGGGTTCGAGCGGGTGCCGACCGTGGCCGTGCCTTCCTGGGTGAGGCCGCGAAGGGAAAATACCGAGCCGGGCGCGCTGCCGGATTGGACGTTTGGTTCGAAGCGCAGAAGATGTTCGAGGCCGCCTCCGCCGGTGAGGGTGAGGTCGGAATTTAGGGCGGAGATTTTCCGGTTTTGCTCGATTTTCAGTTCCGAGGAGGCGGTGACGACCAGTTCCTCCATGAGTTCCGCGGCGTCGAGAGTGAGAAGAAGGCCGGGATGAATGAGGGCCAAGCCAAGGAGGCGGGGTCGAGTGAGCATGCTGGGAGCGGTGGCGGAGAGATTAGGAATCCCCGCCGTCGCCTTTGCGAAAGCGAGAGATGAGTTCGGCTTGGGAATGGACTTGGAAATGCTGAAAGACGGCTTTGACGTAGTCGTTGACTGTGTGGAGGGAGAGACCGAGATGCGCGGCGATCTTGCTTCGGGTGTAGCCTTGGACGAGGAGTGCCATGGTGGTGCGCTGACGGTTGGAAAGCGCTGGCAAGGTGATGCCGTGATCATCCGGCCAGCCCTCGGTGTGAAGGACCGGCACCTCGGAGAGGAGAATGTGAGCAATGCGGTTTTCGCGTGGGGTGAAAAGCCCTGCCGAAAGGCGCCGATAGATGCCCATGATGGAAAACGTGGTGCTGTCCAGCGGCCGGAGGGACATGATGATGCCGTTGATGTCCGCGCTCTGCCAAAAAGGGTAGGCTCCGGTTTTCTTATAGTTTTCCTCAGGATCCATCTGTTGGCGGAGTCGGGTGAGGTGGCAACGTTTCTCGGCGAGCTCTGTGGCAAACAGGGCATGCACGCCGCTCATCTCGGGGTGGTTGTAAGCCTGGGTGAACGCGGCGTAGGTTTCCTCGGTGAAACCGCCGTGCAGGAGGCTGATGTGAACCGACGGCTTGGAAGGATCCATCTGCGCGGCGAGCCCCCAGGCCCAGCGGTCGGCATCAATGAGACGCGAGATTCCATTCATGAGGTGCCGCTTTCGAGCGACGTGATCACCGGGATGGGCGCAAACTTCGCCGAGGAGACGGACAATGGCGCGGGCGTCGGTGGCGCTGAGGGAATCGGCGGAGTTTTTCATGGGTTGGGGGAAGAACGCGTGCCGTCATGGAGGCAGTACTGCATGAGCGCGGAGTGGGATGTGACGCCGAAATGTGAGTAGAGGGCCTTAACGTAACCGTGGACCGTATTGAGCTCGATGTCGAGACGGTCGCCAATTTCCTTGCGGGAAAGGCCTTTGAGAAGCATTTCCAAGATAGTGGCGAGGCGGTGGGGGAGATCCTTGGAAGCAGGAGCAAACTCCCGCGGATAATGCTGTTCGTGTAGCCAGGGGATTTCGGTCAAGATGAGCGCGCTCATCGCGATTTCACGTTCCGAAAACGGTTCGGCGGAAAGTTTCCTGAAGAGACTGATCGTGCTTTGTCCCCGCGAGGGATTGGACGCGCCCGCCAAAATGGCCGACCCCATACCGATGTCCGGGCATTGCAGGAGTTCGTTGAGATTTCCGACCAGTGGATGCTCTTTCAATCCAGAAAATTCCCTGGCGATGGATGTCTGATAAAGAGCGAAGCGCTTGCCGCGAAACCCTACTTTCATGAAGTCCATCAGTAAAGGCGGATGAGGAGCCTGGATTGCGTGAAGCGTCCACGCCCAAGCGTCGGCCCGAACAATTCGAGCGAGATCGGTCAGAATAAGTTTCTTTTTGGCCGCATGTCCGCCCGGAGCGGCGATGGCACGGCCGAGCATGCGGGCAAGCGTCCGGACATCCGCTTCAGGATGGGCGGATTCCGACCGGAGATTCAATGTTTCTCTGGGGCTGGGCACGACTACTTTCGATTAGAGCCTACGGTCTAGCCTGAGTCAAGCTGTCGGCGGCGTACAATGGATTGGGGCGACGGCGTATCCGGTGGAACAGCCCATCCGGCATGAGATGCGCCAGTGGTTTGAAGCCGCACTTGCCCGGCAGCACCTACCCTGGAGGCGTATTTGCGGCCCTCCGGAGGAACGGCTGAATTTGGCAATGAAGTCGACACAAGAACTGCTGCTGCCATAAACGGGGCGGTCCAAGTGTGGATTTAGTTGCTTCTCCTTCAAATCTAAGCGCGACTTTAATGGGAACTTCCCCGGTGTGCCCTCATTTGAGTTCATCCGGGAAAATGTCCTTAATTCGGGTGCCGTAGCGGACCGACTGTCATAGCCGAAATAGAGATGCTCCTGGTTCCGGACCAAGGTCCCGACTTTCACCCGGTTCTTTTTGTTCCCGGGCTGGTGGCCGTGCCAATCACGCTGCATTCTTGAATGGTGGGAATCATGACCGGGTGGAATTGGACGGGGCCATCGTGTCGAACATTCCTCCGAGCCGGGGTTTGCGGATTTCGCTGGCTGGTTGGGTGGCGGGACGCTGTGCGGCTTCGCGAATGATGTCGTGGATGCTTTTGTAGGGCAGGCGGTCCGGGATGGAGCTGTCTGTCGGGGTGGATGGGACGATCTTCAGGCTGGCATTCAGAGCCGCGGCAAGGATCAGGTATCGGTCGAGTGGAATCCGGCCGTTTTGTTCACAGCGCCGGATGGCGGTAATGGGAACACCACTTGCGTCGGCCAGATCCACTTGCGACAGACCCCGTGCCTTGCGCAGGCGTGCGATTTGTTTCCCGAATTCTCTGGGGTCCGGCGTGGGCATGGAATTCTTATTGATCAAATATGGTTAATTTGCAAGCAGCTTGTCGGGATCCGGTTGCAAGGGGCCAGGCTATCGGAGAATGGGCGTTTGTTCGCCTCCGACCGGCTGCGGAGGTTGGGTAGGAACCGCTCAGCAGGACACTCACCCTCTCCCTTGGCGCAAGACCTTCGCAAGCAGCTTGGGCCGGGCCGGAAACAGGTCGGCCATGGGGCACGAAAGCGTTTTTGCAAGCACCCAGAGTTCCGCGTCGTTCACTCGCCGCAGGCCGGCCTCAATCTTCGACAGGCCGCCACGGCTGAGGTCCCATCCGGAGAGTTGCAGCTTGGCCGCGAAGGCCTCCTGCGACAGTCCCGCCTGCGTCCTGAGACGGCGGACTTGTGGACCGACAAGGTTTTGTGAGGTGGCTGCCATTGCTCCGTTTTTGGAGCTTGACGCTAACCGGACATTTTCGGAGAAATGCTCCGGATTCGGAGCGATTTGCATTTTGCAGAAAGCTGGGATCCATTCGCAATTTGAGTAATCACGCCAAGATGGAATACACCTTTTCCGTCAGACAGTCCCAAGCCTGTACCGCTGATAGCGAAGTGAGAGGGAGTAAAATGGAAAGAACCACCAATGAATCACATTAAAATCTTAATCGCCCTAGCAATAGCATTTGGATGCGTAGCCCTTACCAGCTGTGACCCCAAGAAGACGGGCGGCGGGGGCCTACCCCAGAAATACGATGGCGGAAGCGGGCAATACAAGTAATGCCAATTCTCAATCCATTTGATGAACCGTTGAGTCGAATCAAATTAGTGCTTGCTGATCTTTCCACGAGGAAGGACACCCTCGAAAAGGAGCTGGCCTGGTTTGATTCGACCAACATTAATGATTTGAATACACGTCTAGCGGAGACACTCCGGCATGTGGAACTACTGCGGAATCGCCAACAAGAGTCAGTAAAGAGGATTGCTTCACATCAGCGCGTCCAAGAAGCACTCGATGCTCTAATCCGCACAATGTTCAACCCAAGAAACTGGTTCGCTTCCGATCAAATCCAACTGCGTCAACAACGAAAAGAGATTGTTTTCGAAAAAAAAGCCGAGCAGGCTGAAAGCAGTCGCATTTTAGACGAGATAGACAACACGGTTCGAAGTGTGGCGGACCAAGAAAAGACAATCGTTCGATATTGTGCCTTCGATGCAACTGCCCATAGAGAGAATCTCCGTGAAATCGAGAATCAATTCTCGGCGGAACTTTTTCGAGGCAAAAAAATCTTGGCCCGCAAGAAGGCTGTTGACAAAGCTGTGCAGCCCATCATTGCTCAACTGAGACAGTACGAGCAACTTAAGCAACGCGCCGAGAGCGACAGGGAGCGCGCTGCTACTCTTGACAGGGCCATTTCGAACGCCAGTAATTCCTATGAGAAAGCAATGGTTCACAAGCAATGTGAATCAGAATTTGGAGTTGGCCGTCCCATGAAAGTAGTCGAACGTTGTAGTCGAGAAATAGAGCGGATCAGCCGTGATTACGAAAAGGCATTTCGTCGGGCTGTTGAAGTGGGGCAGAAGGCTTCGAGAACGATTGATGCCATCGTGGTTGACGGGAACAACCTCTGCTATGCCGGCAATAATTTTATCGGTCTTGCTGCACTCAAATCAGCTATTACAATTTTGCGGTCTGATTATACGATCACCCTTGTCTTCGATGCGGCAATTCGCCGAATGCTCCGAGCGGATGACCAAGCCATTGGGAGGGCTTTTGGAGATGGTGTTACAGTTCATGTTGTCTCGACTGGTGGCAAGGCTGACGAGACGATATTGGATCTCGCCGAATCAGATAAGTCCACATATGTGCTTAGTAATGACAGGTTTAGTGAATATAATGACAAGAGCGCAGTTCGAGAGAACAGAATTTTGAGACATGAGATTGTCAAGGGGAGCATCTTTATTAGAGATCTGAATCTCGCCGCCGCATACAGCGCAACCTAGTGAAATACATTTTTCATCAAATCAAGCTTCAACCATGAATCGTTCCCTATCGGTCTTCACTTGCGCCTTGTGTGTGGTCGGAGGACTGGCAGCGATCGGAATCGGAAAAGGAATATTGGAGGTGCTTGGCGGCGCAGCGGTATTGGCGGTAATTGCAGGCGTGCTTCTGGGATTCTCGTGGCTCCTCCACGAGTGGCCCCTTCCCAAAGGGCGGCAACCGCCTGCGACAAAGCCTCCTCCGCCAGAGGAAAAAAAACCGGCTCCGCGCTGGCTTCAGATCCTGGAGGATGATGACCGGGAGGACGGTAATTAACGCGGAATCTACAGAAGTTGATTGGCTACCAGTTCTGAATCATTCTGGGACGCTGGCGAGGTCTCGTAGGAGGCAGTGACGGTCTGGGCGGTGGCTTTCCAAATGATATCTTGGTGGGAGATGGGATTGGCGGTAGTTGCTTTCTGAGGAATCCGTCCCGACCGTGTTCAACGATCTGTCAGAGGTGCGCGGGGGCGGCGGCGTTGGTCAAAAAAACGGCGACTACCCCGGAGCCCCGCGCTGGGACTCCGGGGATCTGCTTCGCAGGGTGGTTCTGTCAGCGTGCCTCAGGCTGCGGCGGCTTGAGACGTGGCTTCGGATTCTTTGGATTCCGCGTTTGATGGCGCGGCGATGGTCACGCGCATCGGCATGATGACGCAGAACCTGCCGTTGGGATTGCGGCAGATTCCGGGGCTCAATTCATCGACCAGGCAGAGGGTGGCCCCGATTTCCAGGGCGTCCGCCAGATAGCGTGGGTGGAACGCGATGAGTGGAGGCTTGCCCTCGATTTCAACCGGCACCCGCAGCACGGACGAACCATTGGACTCGTTGCGTTGGCTGAGCGTGAGATGGCCTTTCTTTTCCCAGGAAAGGTGAGCGCCTGATTGAGTATCCGTGAGACTCCGCAACCACTTGATGACGGTCACCCGGTTTTCCGGAGAGAATGTCGCCAGTTCCGGGGTGTAAGCAGGGATGACCTGCCGGTAGTTGGGGAAGTCGCCCTCGATGCGTTTCGACACAAGATGGTGGTTGCCGGCGCGGATGGAGATCCACTCGCCCTCATCTACCGTCCACATGCGGACATGCACATCGTTACCGGTGAAGGCGGGATGCCCGAGCACATCCACCGTGCCGCTGGGCAGGGTGAAAGGTGTGGGCGGCACGACCGCGGGAGCGCATGCCAGTCTCCTGCCATCGGTGGCGACAACCTGGCCACCATTATCCGGATTGAAATGGACGCCGTTCAACACGTAGCGCGTGACATCGTTGGAGGCGCAGCCTGCGACGATTGCCAGGCTTTCCATGGTCCGGGCCGGGATGATGGTTTCCGCGCCGTCCACGACCGGATGTTGGGGAAACTCGGCTACTGCCAAGGTGGGGTGGCAGGATTCCACGGGGATGCCGCCGCAGATCATGACGAGATGAAGTTTGAGGCGTTTGCGCGGTCCCCGGCAGATGGCTTTGATTTCCGTGTCCTTGTCGGCGCGGGTCATCGCCTTCATCACGTCCGGCGGGATGAGGAAGGATTCGGGAGTGTCAGCGCCGGCAGGGATCGCCGTGCGGGTTTCGAGCCAGCGGTCGAGATCCGTGACCACAAGCGAGATGCCGGTGGCATCGAGCGTGGCGAGAACATGGGTCAGGACCGGCAGCGTGGCCCGGGAATAGCGAATGCGGGATAGGAGCTTCGAGGCATCCTTGATGAAGTTGGATGGAATGTTCATGAGTCAGAGGGGTTGGATGTATGCGTTGACGCCCACAATGACGGGCTTGCCGTCGATGCGGGCATCGGTGGGTTGGTTTCCCTTGCTGCTGGCGACGGTGAGCGTTTTGCCGGTGGCGGACGGACGCGGGGCGTGCAGCGGGATTTCGATGTGGAGGACATTGTCCTTGATGGTGGTTTTCATGAGGTAGGAGTTTGATGGTTTTAAGTGTTCAGTTTTCGGTGGGAAGAAGGATCAGCCGATCGGCTTCGATCCACTCAGTAGGGTGGAAGACGAGACCGGGGATGACGGTGCGGATGCGGACCTGGGTGCAGTTTTCAGGTGCTTCGATGACGAAGCGCTCGAATTTGTCGTCGCCCGGATCCTGCCACTCGGGCACGATCTGGACCTGGTCGCCGATTTTAAGGGGTTCGGTGCGGTTGCGGGGGATCGGATGTTTCATGAGCGAAGGTAGGCGGTATCTTTCTGTTGGAAGAGGCTGTGCGCCTCCTCCTCGGTGAGGCCTGCGAACTCGGATGCCTGGAACGAGACTTCGTCCGGGTAGAACGAGAACAGGGATCTGGTGGAACCATCCTCGAAGGTCGCGACAACCTCAGGCATGGGATCGAACATGCCTTCCGGCATTGGCCGGGGCATGGGTGTGATGATGGCACTGGTGATTTTCATGGGGTTGAGAGTTTGCTGGTGATGGCTGAGGTTGGAGGTGAAAGGAAAATGGGCCGCCATGAAGCATGGGGGATGCTTCATGGCGGCCCGTGTTTCCCCGGTCGCGCTTTGGGGTGTCGTGCGACCGGGCTTGCCTCTGGGGGGCCTTGCCGGGAGTCGGGGAATGATGAATCAGGCGGCGGCGGAGTCGGAATCGCTCTTGTATTTGAGTTGTTCGACCACGCATTCGGCGGCGGGGATGTCGCTGCGCCGGCCGCGGTAAACCGGCTGATAGATGCTGCCGCTTTCCCTGAAGGCGTAGAGGTATTGCGCATCGATCACGTCGCCAATGGTGGGGACCTCATGGTTCGGCGGAATGGTGACGTTGCCGGCGGGAACCATGGTTTCGCCATCGTGGAGGCCGAGCGACACGCTGCGTCGGGCATTGATGGCGGTGACCACAAACGAGGCGCATTCGACGAACTTGAACTTCAACTGCGGTCCGCCGGAGTTGGGGCGTCCGGGGCTGTAGGGTGCGTCGAGTTCCTTGAACACGACGCCCTCGCCGCCGCTTTCCTTCAACTCCTCGAAGGTGGCGAGCTTGTCATTGAGATCGATGGCGGTGCTGACCCAACGGAGCGCGGGCAGGTTTGGCGGGATGGTGGTCATCAGCCGCGCGAGCCGGTCCACGTAGCGTTGCATGCGCAGGCAGCGGCCGTTGAGTTCGAGCAGGTCGAAAACATGGAGCGTGTCGCCCACGGCTTCGCCATCGATGAGGACATCGACGGGAATGTGTTCGACGGCTTCACGGATGGTCCCTGGGATGGCGACGATGAGGCCACGGCGGTTGATGCCGGTGATTTCATCGCCCTGCTTGCGGACCATCAGGCGGCGGCCGTCGTATTTCTGCTGGAGGCAGAAGTGGGGCGACTGGATGAGCGGGCCGATCTCGGTGTGTTCGATGGGGTTGAGCAACTGGCAGCGGATGCCGGTGTCGGCGCCCTCGTTGCCGCTTTGTTGATAGACCGCCGGCGGCGCATCGCTGGGGCGGTAACCCTTGGCGACCTTGGATTGCACCAGCTTGTTGAAGGCCTTGGTGGCTTCGTCAAGCGACACCGGATGCGGGGTTTTCGCTCCGGTGGTGAGCGTGCTGCCGCGTCGTCCGTAGGCGAAGGTCACGAGGTAACCCTCGCCTTTCGGTTCGATGGCGGCGTGATAGACCTTGTCGGAGGAGCCCTCGCGGAAATGGAGCGAGGCGGATTGGATGGTGGGGGTGGTGGTTTGCATGGGGTGTGGGGGTTGGTTGGTGGTTTGGTTAGGGAATGGAAACGACAATGCCGTCAGATCCCGGGATGGGACTCATGACGGCATGGGGATCGGGATGGATCAGTATTCGGCGCGGGTGATGTTGGGACCAAGGCGGCGGGCGGCTTTGTAGATGGAGTTGAGATCCACTCTGACGCATTCGCCCTTGTGGTTCACGGCGACGGCAAGGCCCGAAACATATCGAAGCCTTTCACTGCCGACCTCCATGAGGATCGCGACCTCACCTTCCGCGAGATGGGAGACCAACTGCTCAAGCAGATCGACATCGTCATGTTCGTCGGTTGCCTCTCTGAATCGGTCCCGTAGGCCCCTACGTCTGTGAGGTAGTTCTGACTGGCGCTGACATTGCTGTCTTGGGTCACCGCGTAGTCTCCATCGTAAAAGTTCGCCGCGCCTGCCACCGTGACATCATTGCTGGTCATCGTGTTGCTCTGGTTGGCATGCTGCCAGTAGCCACCTGCGCCTGCGTTCTTCGTCGGATCGTAGTAGGCGGCTTTGTACCACTCGCTTTCCGTCGGCAGCCAGATCGTCGCGCCGGGTTGTGCGGTGAAGACGCCGGTGGTTGCGCCGTTGAGGTTGTAGACTCCCGTTTCCGTGTTGCCGCTGCCCTGGCCATTGTGCATCCAATTCACGAAACGTGCCGCGTCAAACCAACTCACGTAGCTGATCGGACGGTTGCCGCTGCCGACCACCGCGTAGGTGTAAGGGTCGCCGAACGTCCCGGATCCGCTGCGATCGATGCCTGCCACATACGGGTTGGTGCTCATTCTCTCATTGTAGAGTTGGTGCGAGTCCGTGGCGGCCACTGCATTGAGGAACTCGGCATACTGGCTGATCGTGGTTTCATTCTTCGCGATCCGATATTCGTAGGCCACCGCTCCGTAAAGACCACCCGTCGCCGGGTCCGCCACGTTCCCAGCGTTGCCTACGGTCACGAAGTCGAAGGTCACCACGGCAAGCGCTTGGGAAGCGATCGAGAAGCCTGCCAGAATGGCCGACACTGCGGGAGCGATGGAGGAGGGGATTTTCATCAGATAGGGTCGTTGTGGATCCAAGCATCCTTGGATCGGAGCTGCCTGTGCGGGAGAGTTTCCCGCAGGAACTTTCTGCCAGACCGGTCCTCAAGGATCAAACCAAAACGATACGCTAGCGTAGCATTTCCATTCTCGCCTTCTGCTTTGATGGCAGATAATGGCCGAGCGCAGGAAAAGGAATATCGTGGGCACGCAGGTGCGACGCTTGCGTTCGGCCGCGAAGCTGACTCAGGACGACCTTGCGGCACGCTGCTCCTTGGCCGGTTTCGACATCGGCCGCGCCAGCGTCTCCCACATCGAAACGGGTCTGCGCGGCGTGTCGGATTTGGAAATGGTCCTGTTGGCGAAGGCGCTGCGGGTGCCCGTCACCGAACTCGTGCCAACCAAACTGCCGCAGTGGCACAAGGACGTTCGCCCGCCCAACGCGTCAGACGAGGAGTAGTTGAGAGAGGGTCTTGTAGGAGCAACCGCAACAGAACCCCTGTAGAGGTTGTTTGCGAGATCGTGAGCACCTGAACCGGGAACACGCTCCCGGTTGACCATGGCGTTCCAAAATCGCCCGCGTTTTCCCGCTGACAGGAAAGGCCCCGGCTGATCCACTCGCGGCATACGGGATTTTTCCCCCACATCATGTCCCCACTCATCATCGGAACCAACGGCAACGTCGCAGCGATCGACCCGGCAACCGGCAGCGAACTCTGGCGCACCTCGCTCAGGACGGGCGGCCTGATCTCATCCACGAGCTACGAAGACGTTTCGGTGCTGCTCAGGGACGGCAAGGTGTTTGCCGGGTGTAGCGGTCACCTGTTCTGCCTGGAGGCGGCGACCGGAGGCATCCTCTGGCACAATTCTTTGAGCGGCATGGGCCACAACGACATCTCGATGGCGATGGAGTGCGTTGCCGTGCAGTTCATGACCAAGGTCGAGCGGAGGGATTAGGGCAGAAGCCGATCATGGCCAACGAAGGGAAAGCAATGGTGAAGGGCGTAGTCGGATGTCTGGGTAAGGGGACCACATTTCGGAGGGTGCCGACGGCCGACGACGGGGTCAAAGCTGTGGCCACCGACCCGATGTCCTCACGACCTGGAATCGAAGGACATTATGACCCGAGTTGCGACGGTTCCGCTGTCCGGCATTCACCCCGGCATCCTTGGCGGCGGGCTCCGATCAGTGCTTGAAGTTCTCCGGAGTGAGGATTTTCGCCAAGCTCGCTGCGTTGGCTGCGGCGAACTTCTTCTTTGACATGGTCTGGGCGAGAGCCATTTTTTTGACATGTCCAAAGACGTCACCGCCCAAAATGGCGAGGTTGGCATCCATGACCGCGTCATACGAGGATGGAACCTTGCGCGGTTTCTTGGGCTTGAGTGTTTTCAGCATGTGTTGGCTAGGAGCGTGTCCTTTGGCAGCAGCTACCTGAAACAGCGAAATGGCCATCTCTCGGTCAGGATGCACGTGGACACCGTGAAGGTGAAATTCGGCAAGCATGGAGGTGCCGATATCGTTCCCTAAGGTGTGGGCTCTGGCGGCCCAATAGTATGCAAGCTCATTGCTTTGAGCTACGCCAACTCCCCTAAAAAACATGTATGCCATCATGATAATGGCTTCGGGATGTCCTTGCTCCGCCGATTTCTGGAACCAGAAGGCAGCCTTCGTGTAGCTCTTCTGAACCTCGGTACCGTCTAAATATTGCCAGCCGAGCTCCAACTGGTCTATCACTTCGCTGGGGATCGCCTCTGGGGTATCGTCGGGTTGAGTATGCATGCCATGGGTTATCGCAGAAGTTCTATGTTATGTAAACAATGTTAGGTCGTAAAGTGGATGAGTCTCAGGCGGTTTACGCGAAGTGTGTCTCCGGGGAGCCGCTTGAGTGCCTGTCCGAGATCCGTGGATCTTTTGCGGGGTGTGGTTTTGAGCGTGGGCCGCGATGGTCACCAATACGGAACCCGAATTCTGCTTGCTGATCCTGCACTCGGATAACCGGGATCCTAGACTTTGTCCGTGAATGGTCGGGCAGGGTTTTGGCATTTTTGGCAGTTTCGGCACCGGGCGTGTGTGAAAATGAGATTTTGAGACGACGTGAGGGGTTTTGGCAGTATTGGCAGTTTCGGCACCGGGGATTCCGGATTATCCGGGGGACTAGAGAAGTAGTGGATGGATTATTTATCCCGGCTTGATTGTTACCCCGGGGTGCCCTAGAAGGACTCCCGGGAAGGGATGGTATAGTACCGGGGTCTAGGGTCATCATCCCCGGGAGGTTGTGTAGGGTTACCCCGGGGATGATGTGAATCTGGTTTAGGTTCCAATGCTCCATGTCCCTGGGGTAGAGGATTATCACTGTCCCGGGATCTGGACCAGGTCTCCCCGGCCGTTTGCAGGGTAGCGGGCAAGAACTGCATTTTCACACACGCCCGGTGCCAAAACTGCCAAAAATGCCAAAACCCTGGATATCCGGTTGTCCCCCCGGGATGTCATCGGGAAGTGCAAATTCTCATACGCTCCGTGCCAAAACCGCCAAAACGCCAAAACTCTATGAAAAAGGCAGTGACTATTTGGAGGGAGGAACTACCCGGTGTGTGCTATCTGGCCTGCTCCAGGCCTCAGGTCCTAAAATTGTCACGATAAGAGTTGGTCGCCCACCCTTCTTCGGTTGAAGGTTGTGGACCTTAAGATGCTTGGAGGATTCTCTGATCATTCCTTCGACCTCGCTTTGCGAGAAATGATGCCGTCTACGAAGCTCGCGCATTGTGATCGTGCCTCCGTTGGCTTCCACTATGGAGACAAGCTCGGAATACCGGCGTTGTGCAGCCTCCTCCCTGCCAACACTGAGGACCGATAGTTGTTCATCGGAGAACCACCTCATCAATTCGACAGCGTTTTCAGCCGACTGCCTGGATATTTGGATGATGTGAGCCTGTTCACCGTGTTCGGTGCAGTGCAATATAAGGGTCATTTTTGAAGCGTTCTCCGACCAGCGGGCGACGTAGGAGTAGTGATCGAACAGATCACCATCTCCGCGACGCCGCCGGATATTCTCATCTTCGTAGTCTTTGAGCACTTTTGACGCTTCAATGGAGATTGGCGCCGTGAAGGGGTTGGCTCCGTGAGCACGGTAGGTATTAAGCAGAGAGCGGATTAAGGCAGCCCAGCGTATCTTGAGTTCGTTGGGAATCGGATCGGGTTGGCAAGGCCGAACCTTGGGTTCCGCATCTGAATTGAACGTGAGACAACGGGGTAATAGTCCGGACTCGCTTATCGAACTTGTCTGAAGGCTGGTGCGGATGACGTCGGGCTGAACCATCCAGCAAGCAGCGAGACAAGGACTCTTGAGTATGACCTTTGGCCTGCCGACCCTGTCCACTTTGATGGATTCCCCTGAGTAGGCTGAGCAATATAAATCCTCGTCACCACCCTGCCTGTTGTATCGTCCGCGAATAACACTCATCACGCCCCGGGCTTCGCTGGACATACTGGCCATGGCTTCACCTGGTTGCCCCTGCATCAAAACCGCCAACTGCTCTTTGGTGACGTCTCCAACCTGGTACCTCGGCTCTGTAGCGATCTCTCGCGCAATGTCACTCTTGCGGCGTTGAGCATCCTGCAGATCTATGAGAAGCGCTTGCCGGGTTATTGGATCACTTGCTTTATCCACATTGCCCGGGAGTTTCTTCAAGCGGACGTTGACAACATCCAGTTCGGCCATAAGACGGGGGAGTTGATTTTGTTTGAAGGCATCGACGGCCTCAATCTCCGCTTCCCTAAACGGCTCACCAGCCAATCCGAATGACTCGGTTTTGCCGTTTCCAGACTTGGCAATGGCCATAATGTATAGGTTGCCCCGGATCCATCTTTCTCCTCCTAAACAGAACCGAATTCCGGCACCGATGGAAGCAGAGGCAAAGCCGATCACCGAAACCGCGGCAAGTGAGAGGTTCTGGGAAGTCGTGACTTGGGCGATCGCCTTGGCCATCTCACCGGCGACACCCGATAGACACCATATTGGAAAATCCCCATCCGCCCCTTCGTTCGAAAGGTAGTTGTCAAGGTTTTCAGGTGCTAACTCGACAACACCGTTCAAATTGATCCAGATATCAGGATCAAATGACACCGGGCTGATGCGAAATGGCAGCCAGGTAGCTTGATTCAGTTTCAATCCAAGTGTGGCGCAATGGCTCTCGATTGCATCGGACACGAGCAGATGAAAATCGTGATCCGCCCGAACTTTGAATATGGCTTCCACACCCAAATCTGCGACTGTCCTCCAACACGCCAAGACATGGTTGTCCTTGGCCAGTTGGTCCCTGATTTCGGCAGCTGTTTTCCCGGGATGATCCTTGCAATCAAAGATTGCCCCAATTAAGCCGGTATGGTTGAAGGCAGGTTTAGCGGGGGCCTCACCACTGGCTTTATATTCGCCAGTGAGCCTGGCACCTGGGAGTCCGTCCGCGAACGAAAATGAGGAAAGCTCCACTGGAAATCCAGTTGATGACAGGAAGGCATCAATCAGAGGTTTAAAATATCCATGCTTGATTTGGCAGAGATATGGCAGGAGCATCATAGACTTTGGGAAATTCGCTTGTGGCGGACTGTCAAAATACGGAATCGAAGTAAGAAGCTGGTTCAGTTGTGCTCCATTGAGGGGTGGAGCGTCCATGTTTCCCTGCGGGACGGTGCTTGGTACCGGACGTGCCGGCCCCTCCCCGGTTTGCACAGGGGAGGGGCACAGTACTGTAGGGACGGGGAATGGCATATTTTCTGGATTCATAAGTTCAAATGGTTGTGGTTGAGGTGTTGGTAAGGTTTTTGCGGATTTTGCCTGGGGTCTTCCGGTAGTTGTGTAAGTAAGCTGGATACTCGCGGACCCGGAGATGGGCCGGCCACTCGCTCCAGTCGCCGCCGTGGGGATTGGAGAGGCGGACTGGTTTGCCGCCAATGACGGGGTTGCGCCCTAACTGTTTCAGGAAGAACGCGACCCCGTGCTTGCGGCAATGGGCATGCAGCTCCTCGGCCCACTCGGTGTGGAACGGACGGGTGAGAGCGCCGCTGCCCGACTCACCACCCCCGATGACCCAATCGATACCGGTAAGGTCGAGGTCTTCCGGTGGAATCCGTTCCCAGAGCGGTTCGATGGACAGACCCCGACAGTGGGCTTTGACCTCTCTCAGCGTGTCCACACGGTCAAGCGTGTCAGGGCCGGCTATCTTCATGGTCTTCTTCGTCCTGGCTGTAGTCTTCTTCAACCACAGGGTCATCGCGTCATGACATTCGATTTCCTCGGGAGCCTCAATGAATGGGGGAAACAAGGGTTGTGGTGAAAAGGGGGCATGAAACGCATCGGTGGATGCGGTTTCAAAGGTCATGCCAGTGGATTTCGCGGCTGGATCGCCGCGCGGTGTGTTGTTTGGTTTCTGGTGCATTTTTTTGGTTATTCGCCTAGTCTTGGCGAAGGTGTGTTCCTGTGATAGGGAAGGGGAAAGTGTAGGGCCGATCGAATGGTAGGCGTCGCCATGTGTGTGGAGTCGGTCAGAGGCGCTGCGGTCGGCCTCAGCTTGATGCGAATTCCGAGCGGTGGGTTCTCAGTCGAGAAGCGCGTCCAGTTCGGACCGGCGGAACCTGTACTCCCCGGATGGGGTTCTCTTCGGACTTAGCTTTTTGGCCTTGATCCACCTGCGCATCGTGGGGATGCTGATGCCAAGGTGTTTGCAGGCTCTGGCGGTATTCACCCAGGGCTCGACGTCCGGGGGCTGGTGGGAGGTGATGTCAGTTGGCTTCATGGATGGTTGGTCGCGGTCATCCGCTTGAAATCACTATCCACAGTGGTAGGTCATGCCTGACTGATTGCTTTCGAAGGTGGGGCGATGCGAAAGTCCGCGATTTTTCTAGATGCGCCGCGCACGGCGATGCACTGGTGGCGTCCGATTTCGGGAGGGCGATGCGGATTTTTTGCGAAAATCTGAAGAATCTTTGCCTGGCGTTCGGTTTCTTGACCCAAGTCGCGCCGGGGCGATGCGTTTCGGCACAGAAGTATTATCCCAACGTTTTTTTTATTTTTTTAGTAGGTTGCGATGCCCCTTCTGAGCTTTGGGCAGAGGATCAATCTCATCAACTAAGACGCAACCTGCCTAAAACCAGTGAGAAACAGCGATAAACCGGCGTATTTCTTGACCGGAAAAGAGTCGGCTAACGTCATTATGTTAGAAGCATGCCACTCCTCTCCGCCCATCTCTGGACCTCGCTTAGCTCCAGACCCGACTTCCTCGCCAAGGATTCCGGCCTCGTCCAGCGGGCCAGCTAGCGCTTTTCCCCGGAGTAATTCCTGCTTTCCCTTCTGGACGCCGTTTCTACCGGAAAAACCTCCATCAACCAGCTTGCCGGCACCATCGGCCACCAGGCGGACCATCTCAACATCAGCCCGCAGGCACTCCACCAGCGCCTCAACCCCACCGAATGCGGCGTCGAGTCCTTCCTCATCCTCTGCTTGGTTCATGTTTGCCAGTAGAAATACCAGCACTCCGGGCGACACCGGCCACGGCCGTTCTCCGGCGCATCCTCATTGAAGACCCCACCTTCAGCCGCTTTCCAAAAGGCAATTGCGCGCCTTTCCCGGCCACGGCAATGCCAGCGGTGTACCATCGCCGGCTGCAAGATGGACCTCGCCTTCGACCTGT
The DNA here is from genome assembly GCA_964554865.1 of uncultured Luteolibacter sp. Classification (GTDB taxonomy): domain Bacteria; phylum Verrucomicrobiota; class Verrucomicrobiia; order Verrucomicrobiales; family Akkermansiaceae; genus Luteolibacter. The sequence goes on from CAZKQK010000004.1 coordinate 77,022, forward strand.
TGGGTGGCGGGATCATCCACAACCAACTCCACCTCGGCACCAAGCAGGATAAGACCATCGGAATCGACCTACGGATCATGTCCAGGCCGGCGACCTCGTCCTGCGGGACATAGGATATTTCGGCATCGCCAACTACCGCATCATAGAAAACCTCGGAGCCCGGTGGCTCAGCCGCCTGCCGCTCACTGCCGACGCCATGACCAGGCGTGGCGCTTGAGAAAATCCTCAGCAACTATCGTGGCGGTCTCCTCGATATCCAGGTGAAGCTCCAGGCATGTGCTCGCCAACCAATGGCCAAAGTTTCTCGTGTGCCTGGAGGAAACGATCGGCTGGGGATCGATCTTGGTGACAATCAAAGTCAGATTGCCCAAGATGACATGGAAAACAATCTGCTATTCGGCAACCTCGAATCCGGAGCCAACGACTCGTTCTACATGCTGCTGTCCAGCGGCAAGGGCCTGGCCCGGGGCTTACCTCCCAAGAGCGGTCTTCAACAGCACGAGGCAATCAGAAACAGTCTCCTCGGTCACTGCTCGAAATTTCCGCAAACAATCTGGAAGCGTTCCTCTCTTCACGGCGTCACGGTCGCTGGCGTTCATTTTCGATTTCGCGATCTGTTGTTCCTCCCGGGGCTTATTCAGGAAATACCTATATTTCCACGTCCTTAGAATTTCAGTGACGTTTGCTGAATTATCATTGCTAAACACGGCCTTGCCAAGAGTCCGCAGGAAGAATTCTGCATCATTCTTCGCATCTTTGTCTTTCAAGCCGCTGTGATGCGAAATATAGTAATCAACCAAGGGGATGTAATCATCGAATGAAGGCGGCGAAATCCCGGCCGCTATCACGGCAGTGAGCTTTCTGATATGAACATGCCATTTTTTACATTCCCGTTTTTCTAAGCCCCTGAAACCACTGCTCCGATTTTTGGAGCTTTTTGAAATCCGTTGGGTCGCCAAATTTGGATAAATGGCTCGATAGCTGGCCTTGTATTTCTTCCAGAAGTCGAAGAAGTCAAAGTCTGAGAGATGGAGAAAAAGAGTATGCCTCCCCTGTATCGTTTCGCGCGAAAATCCGGCGTAGTCCTCCTTCGCCGCTTCCTGAAGGAACCGCGGTGCTTTTTTTGCAGGTGCAAAACCAAGGCGGAAATTTTCAGCATTTTCCAATCGCCTGATTTCCTTCTTCATTGCCTTGATGATCGACTTTTCGTAAAGGTGAATATTAGAAGATTGTTTGATGGAATCCATGAAGGTTGATAGTCTGCTCTTATATTCATTGATTTCGAGTTCCAGCTCTTTGATCTTCAATGGCGGTGAGGTGATCAGCAGAAAATCCTTGAATGCCGCGTCGAGCGTTTCCCAAGGAGTCTCAGAATCATTCGCCATGAAGCGGAGCACGTCCTCTAGGGTGTATGGCGAGGCGGGGCGTGGGCGCTTGGCACGTGACTCCGCCTCCAAAATCCCCTGCTGGACTCGATTGGCGATCTTCTCTGCTGTTTGAGCCAAGGACTCTCCTGTCTGAGGTCCACGATTTGATTCTATCGACTCCTCAATTGCCGCTTTCTGCGAACCTCGCATTATGAACATACCAAGTACGGGCCCTTTGACCGGATCGTGGAGCAACATTTCAGAAGCCTCCGTATAAGGTTCTGGCAATTCGAGTTCTTGTGCGAGTCTCCGCAATGTCGTTTCGCTCATCTTGTCCAGAATTTGAAAGCGGCGGACAAACTCCTTGGACTTGGCCTCCGTTTGGAGATCGATTGCCGCATCGAGTAGTTCCCCGGCATCAAATTCACTCCTTTTCGGAGCCATCAAGGAGGCGAGTCGGGCGATGTCGTCTGCTCCTTTCAGGGTGAGGTAGTCATTGATGGCTCCGAAATCGGCTCCAGCAATGACGAGATCGAAAGAAGGTTCGATATAGGGGGGGGCGTCCAATTTATCGTGAGGACCTTGTTGGGACTTCTTACGTTGCATTTCGACCCCTGCTAGCCAATTCCCGCTCGGATATCAAGGCCAGAACGCGCATCGCCACCCTCCCGAAGGGAATGGTTTGCGCGCCACGTTGGCAGCGACCGGGCGACTTTGGTCGCCATGCCATCCTTGCCGGAGGCGAGGTTTCTTTGGCAAAAGCAGGCTGAAATCCACCGAATCGCTAACGATGGTCATCCGGAGGCGAGGTTCTTCGAGGTGTTGATATCTGTTTCAGAACTCGCATCAACGGATGGCGAAGGCGATCTCAAAAGCCCGTCGAATGTCTTGGGCGTAACGACCTTCTTTTTGTCGGCGTAAATGGCGGATGTGATGCGGATGTCCGAATGGCGCAGGTAGCGGCTGGCCTCGAAAATGCCATGTTCACTGGCAATGATGCTGCCGATTTCCTTTCGCAATGTGTGAAGTGGTTTTGTTTCTTCCACTCCTTGTGCCTTCAACCAGGAAATTACCCTGCTGAAGACCTCATTACAGCGATAGCCGCGAGATTTCATCTTGTTACTCGGTGGCCTCTTGCTTTCGATCACGAAGAGCGATTTCGGTTTTCTCGTCCTGAAGGCACGGAAGAGAGCGAG
>CAZKQK010000005.1:0-73022 GCA_964554865.1 uncultured Luteolibacter sp.
GATCCCCAAGGGGGGAATGTTCTCGGACTGGGAGACCGTCGAAGCGGAGATGCCGGCCGGCGCCAACTCCGAGGAGGCGAACAATACCGCCCTCCTGCCTATTGACTTAGCCATCGACGCCAACCGCGACGGCACCATCGCAAGCGGGGAAACCGCCTCGCAGGACAAACCGTTCCGGTTCTGGATCAATAACGACTCGGACACCGGCCACACCGACAAGGAGGAAGAGGGCAGCACGCCCGATTATCAAGACGGCGTGCTCACCAACATCCGCGATCTTGAAGACTTCCAGATGCTCAAGGTGAGCATCCCGCAGGACATCTTCACGAAGGTGCTCAACAACGAAGCACAGCTTGGGTTGAAGTGGAAAAGCACTTCAGGCGGCTCGCCCTCAGTGAAAGTTTATCGAGTGGCAAATGAGATTGATGAATCCAAAGATTACATTTGGAACAAGTCAAAGGCCACCAGCCAGGCAGGAGGCCAGCCTTACACACACTCAATCGCAACCGTTTCGGGAAGTTCCACAGTTTGGCTGCCACCGGCGGCATTGCAGTATTACGGCACGTCTTCGATGCATCCCTATTTGCTCTTTGAAGGAGCGGCCAAAGGCACCGGCCAGCTTTGCCTCGTGATCAAGATGGACAGCGGAAGCAGTGAGGCAGAAGGCCCGGGCGTCTGGCTCAAGCTGATGGATGTCCAAGAGATGTTTGCGAGTGCTCAAGGCACGCCTGGCATGCCCTATCCCAATCCGCCTGATCACGTCCCACAAGAGCCGCCACGCCCAGCGACAGGGTTCCAGAACATTTACTGGCCTGACCGGGGACAATACGAAAAGCCGCCGGATGAGACCGATGAGGTAATCATCCAGGTTCACGGCTGGAACATGACCGATCCTGACCGCCGCACGTTCTCCGAGAGCTTCTTCAAACGTCTGTGGTGGAAAGGTTACAAGGGGTTGTTCTGCACCTTCGCGTGGCCGACTTATAACTCCGACGACGACAGTCTTGGCTTCCTGCCAGCTCACTACAACAAGAGCGAATATGTGGCGTGGAAGTATGGCCCGGCGCTGAAAGCGTATGTGGACAGCCTGTCAAAAGGCTCCAAGCACGTCGCGGCGCACAGCATGGGCAATGTGGTGGTTGCGTCCGCCTTGTTGTCCGGCCTCAACGTGAACAGCTATGTTGCGATGGAGGCAGCCTTGCCGAGCGGCTGCTATGACGGAGGGGCAGGCAATAACAGCTATCAGAAGTTTTTGCAGGCTGAGCAAAGCAAGTCGTCGCCCGATCTTGCCAACCCTGATCTTGGCTATCGTGGGTTGATGGCGGGCGTGAGCGGGAACTTCCACAACTTCCACAGCGCAAATGACTTTGCTCTCGCCACCGGAACCGCTCTCGGCATGAGCGTCAGTTGGGAGGCCAACCAGGTGGACCACAAGCCGAACGGCTTGCTTGGCTACCACCACTACACCAACCCGCCTGCTGGTTCGGCAAAGAATCGCTTGAGCGTGCTTTTGAGCACCAATCCCGAAACTGGTGAGGCTACATACGCAAACCGGGATGTTTTGGATCATCATGAGATTATGGCGTTCATCGCGAGATCCAGATCGAGGGCATTGGGTGTTCAAGACACAGCGGGCTTCACCAACTTTGACATGAAGGACGAATCATTGCGCTATCCGTTTGGAGAAGATCGAACCGAGCATAGCGGGCAGTATCAGCGCCCGATCCAGAAGACACACTTCTTCTACAACAATCTACTCGATAGCATGGATGTCGGGTTCAACTTCCTGAATGAGTCTGATCTATGAAACCATCTATCAGACTTGCTGGAATCATTTTGCTGGTCGCGGTCGCCATCGGCTGGTGGCTGTCCAGGCCAAAAATAATGCAGACGAATTCAACATTGGGATCCACTAAGCTTGTGTCCACGGAGACGAAAGCAAATGCACTTCAGCCAGTGACCAAACCTGATGATCTGCCAAAAATCGTTCAGCCGTATGCCCGCACACCCTATTTAAGACTCAAAGACCCGCGCTGGAAGGAATACGAGGTGAAGAGGAAGCTGGACCCCGCTTCGGAATGGAGAACCCCCATTGATTTTTTCGGTAAGGTGATTGACGAGAAAAACCGGCCTGTTGTAGGTGCAGAAATCAAAATCTCGTGGAACGGAACTGCCGAGAAATACGGCGGGGATGGAGTGGGACGCAAAATGATGAGTTCGGATGCGAACGGCTTTTTTCACATCCACGGTATTGAGGGCAAACGCATGACTGTTCACGTCAGCAAGGACGGCTACTACAAAAAGAGATCGTGGAATGACGGCAGTTTTGAATACGCGGGCTTTTGGGAACCAAACTTCATCGAGCCTGATCGCAGCAAGCCGGTGATCTTCCATCTTGTGAAGCGTCCAGTTGCAGAGCCGACGTATCGAATCGGTAGTCGAATCTTCCTCGAACCACCCGCACTTGAAACACATCTCGATCTGCTGAGTCCGACCGCTCAATCAGCAGCCCCGGCTGACTTGCATGTTCGCATCACTCGCCCGCCAGGAGCCAGCTATGAGAAGCCCTTTGATTGGAGTGTCACGATTGAAGGCCGTAACGGTGCGGAGATCGTGGAAACCACAGACGAGTTCATGCTCCAGGCTCCAGCGGACGGCTACCAGCCCAAGCTCGTGTGCGACTACAAGAACCCAACTGGCAACGCACGGCAGAAAGTGCGCTTCTACGTTCGCAGCAAAGCCCGCAAGTTTTACGCGGCGGTTGATTTTGAAATGGCAGCGTATCGGCGCATGAACGGCAGCGAACCCGCTTCGATTATAATCTCGGCAACAGTAAATCCAAACGACTCGCCGAACGTGGAATACGATCCCGAGAAAAACATCCGCGAGATGGAGAAAAGGCAGCGGTGAACATCTGGGTTTCGGCGGAAGAATGAATATAAACACAGCGGCCAGTATCAGCGCCCGATCCAGAAAACACATAAATTTTACAACATGCTGCTACAACGCATGAATGTCGGATTCAACCCGCTTACTGATATTGAAGTTGGAGATGCCTTGCCATGAAACTAAAAACCAAGACCATCGTCTTTGTTCTGCTGACAGTCCTCGCTGTCGCCATCGGCTGGTGGCTGTCCAACTCGAGGATGCCATCACAATCAATCGTGGTATCGGCAAAGCCAGCCCCCGCAGCAGCAAAAGCAAGTCCGCAGCCGATGCCAAAACCTGATGATCTGCCAAAAATCGTTCAGCCATATGCCCGAACTCCAATGCTAAACTTAGCTGATCCCCGGTGGAAGGGATATGAGGCCAAGCGGAAACTCGATCCTTCCTCGGAATGGAGAACTCCGATTGAGTTTTTCGGCAAGGTTGTTGATGAAAAAGAGCAGCCGGTGGCGGGCGCTTTAATCGAGTTTGCCTGGACCGGCACTCCTGAGAAATACGGAGGCGACGGGGTTGGCAAGCGCACCCTCACGAGCGATTCCAATGGAATGTTCAGCCTGACAGGAGTTGGAGGCAAAGGCATGACTGTCTATGTGAGCAAAGAAGGTTATTACCGGCGCAGTGAATCAAATGGTTGGTTCGAGTATGCAGGGTTTTGGGAGCCGACTTTTATCTAGCCCGATCGAAACATGCCTGTGATCTTCCATCTGGTGAAGCGTCCGGTGGCGGAGCCCACGCTTCGTGTGCGGCAAAGGTCTTTGCCAAAGCCACCGCTTTGGCAAACGCGAATCGATTTTCTTGCGCGGCCCGCCGAGACCGTCACGGGAGGAGACGTTGCGTTGCAGATCATCCGCCCTCCGGATCCAGGCTACCAGCACTCCTTCGACTGGCAGTTGAAGATCGAAGGGCAAGGTGACGCGGAAATCATCCTGAGCGATGAGGAGTTCATGCTTCATGCGCCAGAGGAAGGCTATCAGAAGATCATCACGAAAGACTACAAACAGGCGAGAGGGAGCAGCATCGCGACCGTGAAGTTCTACGTTCGCAACAAGGCGAGAAGGCTTTACGCCGCAGTCTCGCTGGAGATTACGCCCTACTATCCCAACCACCTGACCAAGGAGGACACGGCCTGCTACATTGTCACCGCCACCGTGAACCCGAACGACTCGCCGAACGTGGAATACGATCCCGAGAAGGACATCCGCGAGATGGAGAAAAGGCGGCGGTAATCATTTGTCGTTAAAATGCAACTATTCGGATGGTTGAGATGTGTGATGTATGCAAATCAGGTTGGTAAAAGTGCTGAAACTTCTGGCTTGGCAAATCTTTAGGGCACTTCCAAAAACCACATTTCTTAAAAAGGCCTGTTCCGAAACCGCTTGAAAATTAGGGATCGATGGCGAAAATCGGAAAATCCGGGCGTTCCCGATCGTGTATTTATAGTTTGTAATTACATATGTCGTTGCGCATCTGCTTATTTTTGACATTTGAACACTTTTTGAATTTTCATCCGAGTTGAGAAGTTTTACGACCAAGCGTTTTGAGTCTGATAATCTGTTCTGTTCTTGCCATGTTATATACCAGGTTGCAAAAGATGATGGACGCACGGTTCCTGACATATCCGACATAACGCTTATACATTGCCCTCATGCTTCCGGTCATGAACCCAAAAACATGCCCAACTCTGGAGCGCTTACGGGACTTTGCCCTGTTTGAGCGTTTCTGTTTGCGGGACAGCGGTTTACCGCGATTCCCCTTTTCACATACATGTCCCGTTATTCGTTTCGAGATCAAGACTTCGGCACAGGCAGGACCGACATAACCTGCATCTAGCCAAGTCTCTGGATCGCCCTCGCGAGTCACTGCGTCAAGAGCTTGGCTGATAGACGCAACCTTCGTTGATGTGCCACGCCAGCGCAATTCGCGTGAGGACAACGCGAAAATCAAAGATGGTCAAAACCCGACGGTTGGGACGAACAGCCCGAAAAGGCCCGCCAGAAGGACTTGGACGCGGGTTGGACCAGGAGGAGCGATGAGAACACTACGGTTACAAGAACCATGTGAAAGTGAATGGCAAAAGCAAGCTGATAGACAAGTTCACAGTCACCGACGCATCGGTGCATGACAGCCAGGCCTTGGATGAGTTGCTCTCCAAGGGGGGGCACGACATATGTGGACAGCGCCTACACGGGCCCGGCGTGCGAGGCGGCCTTCGAGCGCAAGGGAGTGACCGGCAAGGTGATTGAGCGCGCATACAGGAACAGGCTTCTCACCGCCAGGCAACGCAAGAGCAACCGCGCGAAATCGCGCGTCCGGATCAGAGTGGAACATGTCTTCGGCACAATGCGCATGTGCATGCGGGCGGCATGGAACCGTTGCATGGGAATGAAGCGGAATCAGGGAGCGGTGGCGATGACGAACCTGGTCTATAACATGATCCGGTTCGAGCAAATAGAGCGGCTCGAACTCAAGACTTGGTGAACACCACAAAAAGCAGAACATGAACACCCGAATTCCACTTCAAACGCTCGATGAGCACCGTTTTTATAATGCCGGTGCCTCGCAGTCAGGCCATTCGGGTGAAAGGTTCTGGTAGAGTAAAGTTATGGTAGGAGACGATACCACAAAAAACAGTTTTTAGAGGTGCCCATGAGGTTCTCTTCCGCAATCTTCCTCGCCAAGGGCTACCGTGATATTGATAGGTTTCGTAGTGGAAAACTCGAAATGGTTGCGGCTTGGATCAGTTGTTCATTTTCTGCTTGCCGCGTCCGTTTGCCTGACATGAAATGCCCCGTCCGCTCCGGTGGATGACGCTCCGGTAAGTGCCATTGATTGGATCTCGGCAACTACGATACAACTTTCGCCATGAATCCAGATTCTCATTCACTTCTGCTGATCATCCGCAAACTCATCCGCGCCCACCATGAGCGTGGTGACGAGAATCGGATTCAACAATATATTCCAAGACTTCAAAAGCTGGCGGCACAAATTGAAAGTGGCGAATTTCAGAGGTTCCCCGTTGAGCAGCAGATTGGCACCCTGCGAGCCTTGCGAGGTGAATATCTTGGGAGAGGTGAAGTATTTTGGCTGCTTGCGCCAAAATACCTTGAGCCTGAATATGAGCAGGCGCTAGCGAAGGCCATCCAAGAATATTTGGATGGTTTACAGCTATGAAGAAGCACGTCGTAGCGAAGCAGGCTGACCGACATTCCGGCGGCGGCACTCAAATATGGATTCCTGATGATGTTAGGGATATGGAGCGCATGATAGATTCCGGAAGCCGCGGAAGCGACAGCCACAGTGCTGCCCCCATGACATAGGGAAATTAGCTACTTGCAAAAATTAAAATATGAAAAAAGAAGCTATTTGAGATTGTTGTAGAATCCGCCCTTGAATTTCAGAGGCCCATTCAATCTCAGGAGGGTCTGATTCCCCGCCGCTTGCGGCGCATGAGAGGAAAGAAGAATTCCGAATACCCCGCGGGCTTGCCGCAGGGATCTTTATTAGCCGTGCGCTCCGCACCGCCGATGTTTCGGGACCGGCAAATTGACCAGAATCAGTAGATTTCACGCCCACAAGTCGTGCACGTTCACTCCCCAGGTTTCGACAGGAATGCCAATCCGCCGCCCAACCCCTTGAAATCAGTCATCTGCAGGCCGGTCCCGGGGAGGAGACCGCGCCTCGGAGCCGGTCGTCGAGTCGGCTGCGCCCTATGGAAGGGCGTTTGGGAGCGCGACCGGGAAAGCGGTGTCGTCCGTCTCATCATCAATGCCTCGCGCCAAAGCCCATAACCATCCTCTCGATTCCGGTGCGCTCCGGTCTTGCCTCCGGAGCGTCACCGGGCGAGTCTTCCGCCATGAGCCAGAACGTGGTCACCCTTCTCCAGCAACTGGTGCGCATCCCGTCGGTAAACCCGGACAACTCGCCCGGCACCGATCGCTGCGGCGAGGAAACCCTGGCCGTTTTCCTCTCCGGCTGGCTGGAATCCATCGGCGCCGCAGTCCGCCTGGAGGAAGTCAGGCCCGGCAGGCCCAACCTCATCGCCCGCTTCGCTCCGGACGACGGCAGGCCGCGCATTCTGTTAGGCCCGCACCTCGATACGGTGGGCGTCGGCGGCATGGACATCGATCCCTTTGGCGGCGTGATCCACGACGGCAAACTGTGGGGCCGCGGCGCTTCGGATACCAAGGGGCCGATGGCGGCGATGCTTTGGGCGCTGCATGAAAACCGGGATATTCTCGCCAAACTGCCCGTGGCCGTGGACTTCGTCGCATTCATGGGCGAGGAATCCTGCCAATGGGGCTCGCGGGATTTCGTGGCCCGCCACGGCCACCTCTATCAGTTCGCGCTGGTCGGCGAGCCCACCTCCATGGAGATCGTCCACGTCACCAAGGGCTCGCTCTGGACCACCCTGCGCACCACCGGCCGCGCCGCCCACAGTTCAATGCCCGAGAAGGGTGAAAACGCCATCCTCCGGCTCGCCCGCGCCATCGACCAACTGGACCGCCACCTCGGTGCCGGGCTTGCGGAATTCACCCACCCGGTCCTCGGCCGCTCGACCTGCAACATCGGGGTGATCCGCGGCGGCTCGCGGCCCAACATCGTGCCGGACCTCGCCGAGGCGGAACTCGATATCCGCATCACCCCGTCGCTCTCGGACTCGGGCGGCGCGCTGCGCCTGTTAGAGGACGCCATCGCCGCCTGCGACCTGCCGGTTTCCATCGTCCATCCGCACGAAAACCCGCCGATGGAGACCGATCCGGACCATCCGGTGATCCGCCGGCTGCTGGAAACCGGAGGCACGCGGCTTGCCGGCGCGCCCTGGTTTTCCGATGCCGCCCACCTTTCCTCCGGCGGCGTGCCGAGCGTCTGCATCGGCCCCGGCTCCATCGACCAGGCGCACACCGCGGACGAATTCATCGCCATCAGCGATCTTGAGGGAGGCACGGAATTCCTGCAACGCTTCATCGCCTCGTTCGCCGGGTGAGGCGCACGGCGCGCTTGACCGGGGAGAGGCGATGAATCCCGCCATCAGTTTTTTCCGAGCAGATAGGCGAGCAGGTCCTTGAGTTCCTCCGCATTGAGGCGGTTGATCAGCGCCGGCGGCATCGGCGAGACTTCCGAGGGGGAGACCTTGCTCATCTCGCCGCGTTCGATTTCCACAGTCTGTCCGAGATCGAAGGGATTGGTGGCGACGATCCATTTCTCGTCCTTCGATTCGATGATCCGGCCGGTGACCTGGGTGCCGTCCGGACGGGTGATCACGTCGAAGCGGTATTGGTCCGAAATGACCGCGCCCGGATGGACGATCGAGTCGGCGAGATCGCGGATGGTGAAACGGCCCGCGAGATTCGAGAGGTCCGGCCCGGATGATCCGCCCTCGTTTCCGAAACGGTGGCATGCGGCGCAGAGCGAGGCGCGGAACATGTCGTTTCCGCGTTGGGCGGAGCGGCCTTCGAGCCCCTCGCCGGCTGTTTTCACAATCTCGTCCACGGTCCACTCGCGGCCGGGGCCCTTGACGGCGGGAAGGTTGGCGAACGGGCTGGCGATAGGGGCCTCGCCGAGATTGCCCAGCATCTTGCGCTCTTCCTCCGTGCAGGTGGCGAGGGTCTGGCGGCGGAGATCGCCGATGAATCCGGCGTAGCTGCTGCCGCCGGAGTTGCCCGCGAGTTTGGAGATCCAGGTGAAGAAGCGTTTCCGCTCGTCCTCGTGCCAGGGGCCGGGAACCACGCGCAGGCAATAGACGTAGTGGACCACCTGGGCTGGCGGGAGGTTCGCGATCATCTTTTCCACGGACGAGCCGTAGCCCTTGTTTCGCTTGGCGAGTTCCAACCAGTCCGGCGCTTCCTCCGGCCCCGAGCTGTCCATCAGGTTGAGGGTGCGTGAAACGATGCCCGGGGCGTTGAGATAGGAAAGCAATCGGCATAACTCGCGGTCCAGCATCCGGTCTCCGGAGGGAAACGCGGCGTCGATCTTCGCGAGGACCGCGGAGCGGGTGGCGGGATCCGGCTGGCCGTGGCGGGCGAAGGCCAGGCCGGCGGCGCGCAGCCAGTTGATGCGCTGGTGGCTGTCCAGCTTGTTCCAATCCAGAGCGGCCAGTGCGGCGATGGTCGCGGGGACATGCCCGGCCTCGCCGACGCGGGCGAGCGCGATGGCCGGACCGATGACGCGCCATGGCTCGCCCGGGGCGGCCTTGAGTTCACGCAGGACCGCGTCCGTTCCCTGTTGTTCGAGAACGGTCCGCGCCTCGAAGCGGGCGACGCGGTCGGCCGATGTGAGCGCGGCGGCCATGGATGAAGGCTTGGCCAGTTCAAGCGGCTTGCTCCGGAACGGCACCGGCGCGGTGGACTCGGTGCCCACATAGCGGATTCGCCACAAGGCCGACTCGGTGCGGCGTCCGCCGGTCATGAAGTACATCGCGCCATCGGTTCCGATGACCGCATCGGTGAGCGGCAGTCCGCTGCCGGCCACGAATTCCTCGCGGGTGGCCTTGTAGCCGCGGCCATCGGGCGTGAGGTGGACGGCGTAAAGAGTGGCGAAGGTCCAGTCGAGGCCGTAGATGGCGCGCTGGTATTTGGCGGGAAACTTCGCGCCCTTTCCGGAGAGCACGCCGGTGGGCGAGCCGGGGCCGATGTCCAGCAGCGAGGGCATGGCGTCCTCATAGTAGTCCGGCCACTTGCCCGTGCCGTTTCTCCAGCCGAACTCGGATCCGGGCACGATCTGGCAGAAACGCGTGGGACGATACCACGGCATGCCCATGTCCCACTCCATGTCGGAATCGTAGGTGAAGGCGTCGCCGTGCTCGTTGAACGCCATGTCATAGGCGTTGCGATATCCGGCGGAGACCAGTTCGAGGTTCTTGCCATCGGTGCCGAAACGGGCGATCCAGCCGCCCGGAGCCATGCGGTCCTGGGCATGACCGCCGGCATCCGGCCTGCGCGGGAGCAATTGGTCTTCCGCCCAGGTCCGCGTCACAAGACTGCTTTGGAACGTGGGGATGTCGGTATGGTTTCCGGCGATCAGATAGATCGATCGGCCGTCCGGCGCCGCGACAAGCGCGTGGGGGCCGTGTTCGCCACGACCGTGGAGGGGGAAAACCAGTTCGGGTTTGTCCGGTTCACCATCGTTGTCGGTGTCCGTGACGCGCCACACGCCGCTTTGGTCGGAGCCCTCATTGACGGTCACCCAGAGAACGCCCTTGTGCCACAGCAGGCCGTGCGCTCCCTGCAAGGCGATGCCCGAGGGGCTGACATCCGGTTTTTCCGCAGGGTTCGCGGATACGGTCACCCGATAGATCCTGCCGTATTGATCCGCACAAAGAAGGCGGCCGCGGCCATCGGTGGTCATCGCCACCCATGAACCCTCGCTGGAAGGCACCCTGTAGAGGCGCTCAAGCTTGAATCCCGGCAATGTCCGGTGGACGGCGCTCATGTCCTCGACGGCTCCCACGACCTCCGCCGGTGAGGAGATGACATTTCCCCATGGATCGTCGCCCATGGTTCCCACCCGTGTCGCCCTGCTCCAGCCGGCGGGGGCGGTGCCGGGGGTTTGCCAGCCGGGTGACGCCTCGTTCGAGCAAAGCCACGCCTCATCGGTGGAAAGGAAATGACGCGAGCCGTCCGCCATCGTGCATTCGAGGCGCACGGCCAGGCCGGCGGAGCCTCCCCGGTTGCGGCCTTCCACGGCGATGGTGTTGCGCCTGCCCGGGCGAAGGAGCGCCTTGACATCATGGCTTCGCGGGCTGGGCCAGTCGCCGCCGATGCCGAGATCGGCGCCATTGACGAAGAGATGATGATAGTTATCACATGTGATGGTGAGGGTGGCGGATTTCGCATTTCCCCGGAAATCGAAATCCCTGCGGAAGTAAACCCGTTCCCGGGATCCCGCATTCGGGCCGCTCCAGATCCAGGCGATGGGTTCCACGCCTTTGCCGGAGGACGCTCCGGTCTTGTTTGGGGGGACGGTATCCCCGCTGATCCGCAGATCGCGGAACTCCGCCTTCATGGCGGGGCCGGCGTGAAGCTGAAGCGCGATGCTTCCCCCGGCCGAGCGTTTCTCCGGGTGGACGTCATGGATTTCCGCGGCGAGCCGGTCATTGACGAAGTGTTTCAGGACGTGGCCGCGGGCCTCGATCCGATAGGTGTTCCAATCCGCGAGATTCACCCGGGGCAGCCCGAGTTTGCCGGTCTCCTTCGGCTTGTCCCCGAGTTCCACCTTCTGGCCGCGCTGGCAGGCGATGCCGCGTCCGCGCTCCTCGTAAAGCATGCCGAGGTAGGGTTGGTTCGGATGGAGATCCATTTGATAACCGCCGACCGCCCACCTGGCGGCATCCGCAACCTTGCTGCGGTACTGGACGCCGGAATTGTTGTCACCCGTCACCCGGGCCTTGAACTCGAGTGTGAAATCCGCCGGTTCGCCGCCCTGCCAGATGAGGAAGGTGTTTGCGGCGGCCTTCTTGTCGGAGTCATTGGTCTCACCGATGATCACTCCGTTTTCAACGCGCCAGAGGCGGGGGTCTCCGGACCAGCCTGTTAGATCGGTTCCATTGAAGATGGTCTTCCACTCCGCCGAGGACGCGGAAGTGGCGATACCTACCAAAACTCCTAGGATCAAGTGCATGGGGACGCGGGGCATGATGCCGCACGATACGCACTTCCGCGGAGAATCATACACATGATTGCGGGAAGTGTGCGGACCGGTTTCCTGTCAGTTGTGATTCCGGTCAACGTAGGGAGGACGGTCGAAGTCGTCGGTGAGCCTGGGATCCTTTCCGGCCCCGAGTTCTGCCATCAACCGGTTGCGGAGCTTCGCCAGGTGTTCGGCGTAATCCGGCACGGTGGCGAGGTTTTCGATTTGATGCGGATCCTTGCGCAGATCGTAAAGCTCTTCGGCCGGGCGTTTTTCCAAGCCATGGCGCAAGACGAGATCAAGTCCTTCATCGAGGCGGTGGCCGAGCAGCCAGTTTTTGGTGGGCGAGGCGTCGATGTCCGCAAATCCGGCGCGGTTTGCGCCGATGGCGGCGTCCGGCCCGCCCATGGGCCAGCGGTCGGGCTTGAAATTCCGAACGTAGAGGAAATCGGCGGTGCGAATGGCGCGGACCGGGTAGGGGAGGTATCCCTCGCGAGCGCCGCCGACGTGGACCTCACGGCCGATGAGCACCCATCCGCGGAGTGTTTTCCCGTCACCGCCGGGCGCGAGGACGGGAAGGAGGTTCTGGCCGTCGATGTCGTCCACGGGATCCGCGCCGGCGGCGGCAAGGAATGTCGGTGCGAGGTCGATCAGCGAAACGGGTGTCCTGATGATCCGTCCGGCCTGGATTTTTCCGGGCCAGCACATGGCGAGGAGCACGCCGGAGCCGAAGTCATGGACGTTGCATTTGCCGCGCGGGAATCCGGGGATGCCGTGATCGCCGGTGACGACCACGAGCGTTTGATCGAGTTCGCCCGCTTTGGAGAGTTCGTCGATGATGACTCCGCATGCGGCGTCGAAGGCCATGGCTTCACCGAGGTAGTCGGCGAAGTCCTCGCGGATGGTTTCGTTGTCGGGAAGGAAGGGCGGGAGTTTGCCCTTCAGTTTGTCGGGATCGAGCCCCCACAGCGCCTTGCCGGAGCCGCGGACCCAACTGCGGTGGGTGTTGGTCGGGTTGAAGGAATAAAGGAAGGGCTGGCCGTCCTTGCGGTCGGCGAGAAAGGCGCGGAAGTTCCCGCGCACCGCTTCGAAGACCGCGCCGCGGGCGGCGGGGTTTTTTGTGATAACTTCGGAGAAGTTGTTGATGCGGCTGCCGGCGGGGGAATACTGGTGTTTTTTCCCGCGCATCAGCCGCTCCGGGATATGCCATTTATGGCTCCAGCCGATATGATAACCGGCGCGTGCGAGCGTCTCGGGCATGCCGGTGACGCGGTCGCCGGGATCGGGAGCGCCCTTGGTCCAGCGGCTGTGGAGCTGTGAGAACGAGCCGTTGCGGAAGAAATGGCGGCCGGTATAGAGCGCCCCGCGCGAAGGGGTACACGAGGGCGAGGAGACATAGGCATGCTCGAAACGCGCGCCTTGGGCGGCGAGGCGGTCGAAAACCGGCGTGTTGATCAGATCGTTGGGCGATGGCCGGTCCGGATCGGCGTAAGCCGAGGCATAGCGGCCGAGATCGTCGGCGAATAGCAGGACGATGTTGGGCCTGGCAGGGGAGGAGGCGCCGGGCAGGATCGACAATGACCACAGCAGCAGGCCGAGGCAGGCATTGAAGCAGTGGTTTTTCATGGGATATCGAGGCCGGGCCCCCGCCGCCGGATGGATGCGGGCGGCGGGGTTATGGTGTGGATTTTATCAGGCGCGTTTCACATCCACCCATTGTTTGGTGCGGGCGGATTCGAGTACGGCATCGCAAACGTATTGGGTGCCGAGCGCGTGGCGGAAGTCCGGGTAGCGCTTTTCGGCGGCGGGATCATCGAGGGATTTGAGGAACTCGGCGAGTTCGTGGATGAACGAGTGCTCGTAACCGAGGCACAGGCCGGGAACCCACCAGTTTCCGGAGTATGGGTGATCGCCATCGGAACAATGGATGCTGCTCCAGCCGCGGCGGTCGCCGGGGACGCCGTGGTCGAAGTAATCGAGGCGGTTGAGGTCATGGAGATCCCAGAAGAGGGATTTTTTCTCGCCGTTGATCTCAAAGGTGTAGAGCGCCTTGTGGCCGCGTGCGTAGCGGGTGCTTTCGAAGATGGCGAGCGAGCCGTTTTCGAAACGGGCCAGGAAGGCGCAGGCGTCGTCGATGGTGACGGCCTGCTTTTCACCGGTGGCGGTGTGCACGCGCTCCTTGATGAAGGTTTCGGTCATGGCGCTGACCGACACGATTTCACCGTTGATCCAGCGAGCGGTGTCGATGCAGTGGGCGAGCAGGTCGCCGGTGACTCCGGAGCCGGCTGCCGCGGCGTCGAGCCGCCAGAGGCCGGCGCCGCCTTGCGGGAGTTCTTCGGAGATCGTCCAGTCTTGGAGGAAGTTCGCGCGGTAGTGGAAGATGCGGCCGAGTTCCCCGGCGGCGACGATGTTTTTCGCGTGGGTGACGGCGGGCAGGAAGCGGTAGTTGTACCAGACGAGGTTCGGCAGGCCGGAGGTTTCGACGGCCCTGACCATTTCCTCGCCCTGTTGGCCGTTCAGGGCGAGCGGTTTTTCACAAAGGATCATCTTGCCGTGCCTGATGCACTCCAAGGCGATCTCGGCGTGGGAGTCGTTTGGCGTGCAGATGTCGATGGCGTCGATGTCCTCGCGGGCGACGAGCTGTTTCCAATCCGTCTCATGCGAGGCATAGCCCCATTTTTCGGCGAAGGCTTTCACTTTGGCCTCGTCCCGGCCGCAGACGGCCTGGCGGACGACGGTGTGGGCGGAGTCGAAAAAATGGCCGACCTGCGAGTAGGCGTTCGAATGCGTGCGGCCCATGAAGCCGTAGCCGATAAGTCCGATGCGGAGTTCTTTTTTCATGATAATCAATGGTTTGGAGTGAGTGAATGAAAAATGCTTGTGGATGCGCATGGAAACGGGCATCATTTGATGCATGAGAACCACGATCACATTGGATGACGATTTGATGTCTGATGCCGCCACCTTGAGCGGAACCAGCGACAAATCGCGGATCGTCAACATCGCGTTGGACCACTACGTCAAGTGGATGGCCGGGCGGAGGTTGGCAGCCTTGGGTGGCAGCATGCCGGATCTGGTGATGCCCGCCCGGAACTCGCGGGTGGCGGACGATTTTTCTCCGGCCCGTGAAGCCGCCCGGTCCCTGGCGGCGATGGGCGGCAGCATGCCGGATCTGGTCGTGCCGGACGCCCCCCTTGATGATGACGGCTTTGGCGGCACTTCCATGGTGGCGGAAGACGAACCGTCCCGCCCGGGAATGACAGGCAAACGCCCATGAAACCGATTCTCGCGGATGCGAACATCTGGGTGCACCACTGGCGGACGCCGAATCAGGAGCTGATGGAACTGACCGACGCCGGGCTGATCGTAACCCACCCGATCGTGATCGGCGAGCTGTCGATGGGAAACCTGAGGATGCGTGAGGCCACTTTGTGGAGTCTGGTGCGCCTCGGCCGGCCGCCGCTGGCGACCGATGCGGAGACGCGCCAAATGGTCGAGGCCCGGCGCCTGTGGGGGCGGGGCATCGGCTGGAATGACGCGAAGATCCTGGCATCGGTGGTGATTGGCGGCTGCCTGTTGTGGACGCGAGACCAACGGCTGGACGCGGCTGCGGCGGAGATGGGGGTGGCGTGGCGCGGTTAGAGCGCCTCGTCCGCCTCAATCATTGCCCGGAGGATGTGGTTCCATGTTTCGGCGCTTTCGAGCACGTTGTTGGCGAACATGCAGCCGTCCCAGCAGATGTGCTTCATGCCGCGGGCGGCGGCGTCCTTGAGCCAGTGGGCGGCGCACCTCGCGATCTGGAGTTTGCCGTTCGGGTCGTTGGCCGGGCAATGGCGTCCGGTTTTGTCGTGGGAGCCGGTGCCGTGTACGGAGCCGTCGTTCTGGGCGACGTGGAAATCGAGCGTCCACGGGCGCAGCGCGTCTGTCAGGGTCTGATAGGCGGGCCAGAATTCCTCGTCGGTGTATCCCTGCTTGAGCAGGGCGGCCTCCGGAGCGTTGTAGCCCATCAGGTAGAGATAGGTGTGGGCGAGGTCGGCCTGGAAGCCAACGACTCCCGGCATGTTGGTGGCTTCGAGGGTATCGAGCATGGCTTTCCACGAATGCATGCCGCCCCAGCAGATTTCGCCTTCGGCGGCGAGGCGTTCTCCGTGTTGCTCGGCCACCTTGCCCGCCTCGCGGAAGGTTTCCGCGATCTTCTTCGTGTTGCCCGCGGGATCCTCCGCCCAGTCGGCCGGGCCGCCGGCGGAGTCGATGCGAATGAGCCCGTATTGGCGAACGCCGTGTGACTTGAGGACGTCCGCGATGCGGCAGGATTTTTCCACGGCGAGCACGAAGTTTTTCCGATCCTCATCCGAGCCGAAGGCGCAGCCGCCGACGGTACCCGGCCATACCGGGGCAACCAGCGAGCCGATCCCGAGTCCGGCGGCGGCGATCCGGTCGGCCATGGCCTTGATGGTGTCCTCCGAGGAATCGGGATCGGTGTGAGGGTGGAAGATGAAGAGATCCACGCCGTCGAACTTGCGGCCGTTCACGGCGGCGGCGGTGGTGAGTTCGAGCATGCGTTCGAGTGAAATCGGCGGGTGGTCGGTGCCGGGCTCTTTGCCGACGAGCCCGGGCCACATGGCGTTGTGCAGTTTCATAGGATGGAGTGCCGAGTGGTCAGTGATCGGTGATCAGTGGAGAGGCAGCGGGTTATTGGTTTTTGTAAGCTCCCATGGCAGGAGCGTCGGGGTTCACTTCCGGGCCGAAGTAGCGCAGGCAGACGAGCGGTTCGGTTTCGGAGGTGTTTTTGAAGGTGATGCCGGCTTTGGCCGCGCCCTCGGTGGCGAAGAACTCGTCCTGCGAGAGTTCGTGGAAACGGAGGAGTTTGGGGCAGTTGAGGCGGAGCTTGTTGGCGAAGCCCTCGCCCTGGACCACGGTGAGCGAGTATGCGCCGTTGTCCTCGATGGTGACGGTCCGGCCGGGCTCGACGGTGAGTTCCTTGGCGGTGAAGTACTGGAAACCGTCCACCTCGCCGTAAACGATCCACTTGTCGTGGTAGCCCTCGCCCTTTCCGGCGGTGACGGGTTCGAGGTAATGATTGTCCTTGAAATTCGGGTCGGTGTTTTTCTCCCAGTCGAGCTGGTCGATGATGAAATCGATGTCCTGGTGCCTGTCCTTGGGCATGTCCTTCACGAGCAGCGACCACGGGACCTCGCGGCCTTCGACGAGGTTCTGATACATGCCGAAGACATCGGAACCCCACTGCGGTTCGTAGGTGCAGAGCGAGCCGGGGGCGTGGAGGAT
This sequence comes from uncultured Luteolibacter sp., assembly GCA_964554865.1. Classification (GTDB taxonomy): domain Bacteria; phylum Verrucomicrobiota; class Verrucomicrobiia; order Verrucomicrobiales; family Akkermansiaceae; genus Luteolibacter. The sequence continues at coordinate 16,858 of CAZKQK010000005.1, forward strand.
GCAGGGATCGATGAGCCAGCCGGTGCCGGGTTCGAGTTTGTAGGCCTTGGACAGGGCGAGGATCCTGTTGTCGCCCTTGTGCCAGTCCGCGATGCACTTGCGGACCTGGTCGCGGGTGGTGCCGGGCTCGAAGCCCATGAAGGTGTACGGGAAGTTGTTGCCGACGTTGTTATGTTGCGGCGGGAAGTAATAACTCTCGGGTTTTCCCTCCTGGCCGACGAGGGCGGCCTGCTCCGAGTTCTGGTGCATGTGGTGGGGAATGGGGCCCATGTTGTCGAAGAACTTCGAGTAAACCGGCCACTTGCCGTATTTGTCCCAGAGGGACTGGCCGATGATGGCGGCCCCGCATTCGGCGATGGCGTCGCGGAGGGTGAAGCGCTCGCGGCCGACGACCACATAGGAGAGCCCCTCATCGGCGGCGCGGCCCTCGTTGGCGGTCTCGGTGGTCGAGCCGAACCAGCGCTCGTCGATGCCGCCGCGGCTCAGGCCATAGGCGTAGGTGTCGGCCGGATGGAGCTTGATGCGCAGGCCGGGCTGCAGGAAAGAGCGGGGGACCCAGGTGGGGGAAAGGCGGAGCAGGCCGCCGGTGTCCTCAAGGTGACCGTCTATCAGGGCTCTGGGATTGCCGCCGGTGGTGGTGAGATCCGCCGTGGTGAGTGGTGCGTTCATGATTGTGGTGGGTTTGAGGGAGACTGCATTCAGATGACGAATCCCCATTCGATGGAAGCTGTGATTTCCTTGCCGGAATCGCCGGTGATGGCAACGGAATTCGTTCCGGCGGGGAGAATGTCCGAGACTTTGCCAAAGTTCCCGGGCACCGGAGCAACGGCGTGGATGATTCCGAGAGAAACCGTTTCGTCCCGCATGAATCGGCGCACGGTGGGTATTCCGTGTGACGCAAGGTGATGCTTGCGTGACTCGTCCACGCCGTGGCTGAAGTAGGAGCACACTTCCTCGACCCCGATCCGGCCGCTGTGCCTGCCGTTCCATGGGGCGGCGGAGCGGCCGCCGTTGGAAATCCAGAGCAGCGTGGCGGGGAAGTCGGCCGGGTTCTTCAGGCAGAACCAGATATAACCGTCGAGCACCGCGGCGGACCAGGCGAACGGACGCTCCGGAGTGGGAGGCTCGTTGACCATCATGACGAGGTCGTCGTTTCCGGGACGCGAGGGATGGCGGGTGAGATCGGCCGATCCTCCGGAGGCCAGCGGCACTTCTGACAGATCGGTGAATTCGGCTCCGCCGAGGAGGGCCTGGGTTTCCCCGTTCGCCGGATCGGAGAAGAAACCGGGAAACACCGAGGCATGACGGAAGGGGCTTGCGGAAACCCGGGCCGAGGACTCCGGCAGTCCGGAAAGGTCGAGCACGGGGTGCGTGCCGTAGTTGAAATCGCCATCAAGGCCGGAGATGCGGTGTTCCGCGTAAACCGCGTGATGGCCCGCGCGGGTGGAGAGGATCTTGTGAACGGTGGCTCCGGTGTCGGTCGTTTCAATGCGGAGTTCGATGGAGCGCGGGCCGGCCGAGACCAGTGACCATAAGGAGTTCGCCGGATCGCCGTGGGGTGGGCCGCCGGCCTGTCCGCCGAAGGGCAGGCAGAGGAAATCCCCGCGCAGGACGGAGAGCAGCGGTGGAAGGCCGGGATACTCGGAAGGCTGCCAGGGCGATAGCGCGTAGGGTGACACATCGCGTCCGGGGAGGTGGAACACGACCGGCGCCATGTGGCCGGCACGCGCGGTGACATGAAGGTCGAGTTCGGGCGTTGGGAGATGGAAGCTGTCTTCGCCGTGGACGGTTTGCATTGCGGGAAAAGGTCAGGCGTTGAGGAAGCCGCGTGCCTGCAGGTTGTTGAGGCGGCGGGCGACATTGGCGATGCCGTCCGCCACGACTTCGGTGTAGCTGCGGCCGTCCCTTGTATCCACTCCGAAGCCGGGCTCCATGTCGCGGAGGGCCTGGAGCGCCTCGTCGTTGTGATCGAACATCTCGACGAAGACGTGCCCGAGTTTTCCGGTGTGGGCCATGGCTGTTAGAAGCGCGCCGATCCAGCCATCGTCGGTGGAGTGGCAGCCGCGGGTGGTCTTTGATGACGCGTGGAAGATGCCGAGTTCGTCCGCGGCGGCGACTTTCCGGATGAGTTCGGCGTTTTGTTCGACCGGCACGCCGGAGTCGCCGCAGTGGGAGGCGTCCACGAGGAGTTTGAAAAAGGTGCGGCCGAGCGCCTGATTGGCGGCGCGGACGAAGCTCCAGCCGCGTTCGAGGCTGGTGAAGGTCTTGAACTCGCCCGGGCGGAGGAATTCGATGTGCCAGTTCTCGACACCGGAACCTTCCAGTCCGGCTTCCTGATAGACGCGGAGGTGGAGTCCGACGTTTTGCCTGATGGCTTCCCCGAAGGCCTCGCCCTCGCGCCGGGTTTCTCCCGCGCTCATCCATTCCTCGATGGAGGTGGAGGAAACATGGCGGACGCCGTGTTTCACCGCGGCCTTGAATCCGGGCAGGAGTTGCGAGACCACCGCGTCCTCGTCGGCCGGGTTCATGGGATTGGCGCCACCGACCATCATGATGAAATAGATTTCCAAACCGAGCGCGCGCAGGCCGCCGACGGCTTCGGCGAGATCGTCCTCGCTGCCGCCGGGGAAGATGGGGATTTGCACGCTGTCCAGCCTCACCGGGGATGCGGCGCAGAGCTCGCGCATGCCGGAAACGAGGCGCAAGGCGCCATCCTCGCCACGGGGAAAGCGGCCGTCGCCGTCCGGAACCAGGCACCCGACGAAGCGCAGGTGCGTGGGCACCACACCGAGATGAACGGCGGGTTTGAGAAGGAGTTTTTCGTCCATGGGCAACAATGAAGAAAGGAAACCGGGGGAGTGGAAGCCCTAAAATCGCTCCGGTCAGAACGGGTGCTGTTTGAGCAGGTCCTCCACGGTGTAGAAGTCCTGCTTGTCCTTCGTGGCCTCGCGCACCGCTCTAACGGTTTCAGTCCTCACCGCCGGAGCGGAGTTGCCATAATTGTTGCGGATATAGGTCAGGACCGCGGCCAATTCGTCGTCCTTGAGCAGCGCCTCGAAGGGCATCATCGGCGGCACCCCGTTCTTCGGATCGTAGGTCTTGCCCTTGACGGTGATCGGTCCCCAGATGCCCTTGAGCACCAGCTTGATGAGGCGTGTTTCGTCGCCGGTGACCCACTCGCTGCCGGCGATCGGCGGATAGATGGCATCGCCCTCCCCGTTTTCCTGGTGGCAGGTGGCACAGTGGGTTTCGCGGCTGTAGATCTCCTTGCCGCGGCGGAACAGTTCCAGTTCGTCCGGGGGCAGCCTGGGTTCCGCGGGCTGGCTGGCGGCGGCGAAGTCCCTGGCGGAGAATCGCAGTTTGTTGGCGAGGAAATCGGAGGTGCGCGGCTTGTCCGCGAGGTCGAACCCCGGAGTTTTCACCAGGCCGCGGATGTCATCGGCGAGAGTCAGCAGCACGGACTTGTAGGCCTCGGACATCCAGGAATCCACTGGCCGTTCGAGAGCCCCGATGGCGATTTTCGCGCCGTCGGCATTGTCGAGCCAGGAGGCGGCGATCATCGCGGTGAGTCTCACGCGGGGGTGTTCATCGGCGGCGGCCTTCAGCAGGAGTTCGGCGTGATCCGGGATGACGCGCCACTGGAACCGGATCGCGTCGGTGGCGGCGGCACGCGCCTGATGGGATTTGGCCCCGAGGGTTTTGAGGAGAATGTCACGGTCGATGCGGCCGATGCCCATTGTCGTCCAGAGCGCCTCGCAAAGGTGGTGGTCGTGGCGCGGATTGTCCGGGGAAACGGAGGCCAGCCATGCTTTGACGGCGGCCAGAACCTCATCGGGATTGCGCCCGCGGAGTTCGCGGCGGGCTCGGTAGCGGGTGCGGATTTCCGGTTCCTCAAGCGCCTTGAGCAGGGCGGGGACCGGTGCGCCGGCGATTGGCACCGGTTTGACAAGCGGGCGGGAAGGGTAGGTGATCCGATAGATCCGGCCGTGGTCGTGGTCGCGGTTGGGATCGCGGACCGAGTGCTGCATGTGGCCGATGAGCGGGTTATGCCAATCGAGCAGGTAGAGAGAGCCATCCGGAGCGAATTCGAGGTCGCAGGGGCGGAAGTTGGGATCCTTCGAGCTGACGATGTCTCCGATGTGTTTGCCGGCGAATCCGGAGCCATCCTCCCTGATGGCATGAATGCTGGTGCCGAGGAAACCGATACAGTTGTTGACCATCCAGCCGCCCTGGAGTTCGTCCGGGAAGTGGCGGGATGAGATGAACTCCGCGCCCGAGGTGGGCCGCGCGCGTTTGGGGGCGAACTCCGCGGTTTTCCCGATCTGATGGCCGAAGGGAACCTTGGCCGAGAGCGGGAGTTCCCACCAGTTCATCCCGCCCGAGGCGTCCGCCAGAAAACACTGGCCCCAGTCGTCGAAGGCGACTCCCCAGGGGTTGGCATAGCCGCTCTGGCTGTAGCGTTCGAGGCGCTGGCTCCGGCGTTCGAAGCGCCAGACTCCGGAATCGATGTCCCGGCGGGGGCCGTAGGCGGTTTCCACCTGGCTGTGGAGGAAGGTGCCTTCCAACAGATAGAGCGCGCCGGACGGATCGACGGAAAACGCGCCGATGGCATGGTGGGTGTCGTGCGGATCGAAGCCGCCGAGTATCAACTCGCGTTTGTCCGCGACATCGTCGCCATCGGTATCGCGCAGCAGACAGAGGTTCGGCGCCTGGGCGACGTACACGCCTTCGGGTTGGATTTCAAATCCGGTGGGCAGGCTGAGTTTGTCCGCGAAGACGGTTTGCTTGTCGGCCACGCCGTCGTTGTCGGTGTCCTCGAAGATGAGGATCCGGTCGTCGGCCGGTGGATCACCCGGTTTGTGATGGGGATAGCTCGGCATGGTGGATACCCACAGCCTGCCCTTGTTGTCGAAACTCATCTGTACCGGATTGCGCAAGTCCGGGAAACGTTCCTCGGTGGCGAAGACTTCGATTTTGAACCCATCCATCATCCTGAAGGAATCGAGGGAATCCTTCGGGTTGAGAAACGAGATCGGCTGCCTGAAATTCGACTCGACCGCATCAAGCGCGCGGGTCGCCTTGTCCGCGCCCGCGAGGTCGTAACCACGGCCGGCGGCCATTGCCCACACGGCGCGGTCGCGGTTGGCGGTGAGCTGGCGGATCTTTTCGATTTCCTGGGGGTAGTTGACCGTTCCGAAGGGCGCCCTGCGGCGGCCGTAGACGTGGACGCCGTTTACGATGCGGTTGTCCGAGCGATGGAAGCCGGCCTTCTCGATCACCAGTTCGCGCAGTTTTGCAGGTGATGCCTTGGACCTGACGGGAGAGGGGCCGAAGAGTCCGTCTAACAAAACCGGGGCGAGCAGTCGCGCGCCATCCTCATTCGCCAGGAATCCGTTGGAGGTGAGCGGTTTCGCCTCCGCGTCCATCAGCGCCTTCGATGGCCCGAGGAGATCCACGAAGCCGACCTTGCGTTCGGCCGCGAGCCTGCGCATCGCCTCGGCGTAAAGGACGAGGTTGGTGTTTTCCCGCACGCCGTCCGGCAGGTCCGGGGCGGAGGAGAGGTTCTCGAAGGCGAGGGGGGAAACGAGGGCGATCGCCGGAGTGGAGCCGCCGTTGTATTTCATGCCCCGGGTGTGGGTGATCCAGGCGTCCAGCTCGGCGCCGAACTTCGCCACGCCGTCGGGACCGTCGAAGGACTCGCTGTAGCCGAAAAATCCGATGACCACATCCGCCTTTGCCAATGTGAGCCATTCATCGGCGGAAGGTTCGATTCCATCGCCGCGATGCCGGGAAAACTCGGGGCGGAGTTTTTCCGCTCCGGGAAAGGCCCACGGGTTTCCCCGTCCGGCGCGTGGGCGATATGCCGCGGTATCTCCGGGGAAACACTGGTTGCGAACGACGAACTCACGGTCCGGGTGCCTCAGGTGAAGCAGGGTTTCGAAGTAGCCGTCGTATTGGAGCCGCTCGCCCTGGGCGCCGCCTACCAATACGATCGACGCGCCCTTCGGTGGCAGCGGGATGGCGGGGGATGATTGGGCGGATGCCGGCAATGTTGCGGCGAGGAGTGCCAGAATGACCTTTTTCATGGAAATCGGATGGTTGGGAAACGACTCTTGTTCAAAGCCCGTGGTCGGAGGGTTTCACACCCTTCCGGAAGGTGTTGAAACCATACATCCCCGGCCTGTAATCGCCCACCGGAGTGACGTCCGCCTTTGCCGGAACCTCCATGCCGAGTCCCCAGAACACGGCATTGACCACCATCCTGCGGAGTCCCTCGTTGGCGAAGTCCGTGGCGGCGCCCATCGTGTTGGTGAAGATCTTCCGGGTGGCGCCCGATGACATCTTGATTTCACGGGTCCAGGCGATGGGCATCATCGGGTCATTCACCGCTTGCCCGCCACCATCGGAGCGTTTCTTCGTGTGGTCAGCAGGCGGGTCGCCGGGCTTCATTCCCTTCAATACCTGGCCGCGCATCAGGATGCTGGCGTCAGCAGGCGGAGCGGCCTCATAAACGTCCGAGTCACCGAACACATCCGCGACACCGCGGAGGATGGGATGGGTGGCATGGGCGGGCTCCGCGATGCCGCGGGTGGCCTCCTCCTTGTGTTTGCCCCAGTGGCTCACCCATTTTTCGCCGAGAACATCTTCGCCAAACCGGTTGTAGGCCTGGAACGCGCTGCCGCCCGGCAGTTGGAAGGCATGGGTGCTGGTGCGCAGGGCCACCACCGGGATGCCGCGTTTCATCGCCGCGTCGAACTTCGCCATCGTTTCGTCCGGCCACTTGCGGAAGCGGATCAGCATTACGATCGCATCCGCCGAATCCAGCGCCACCGGGTTGCTCAGGCTGCTCCCGGCATTCGGATCGATCACGCCGTCTTCCGATACGGAAAACAGAACGGTGCACTTGAAACCGTGCCGCTGCGAAAGGATCCTGCCCAGCATCGGCAGGCATTCCTCCGAGCGGTATTCCTCGTCCCCGGCGATGAGAACCACATGTTTCCCTTTTCCCTGGCCGGCCGCGGGCGGGTATTCGATCCAGTCCTGTTCGGCACCACCCATGGCCTGCAAGGACAAGAATATGACGGCGGATGCGGCAAGCGATTTCATAAGACGCCTGCCGGATACTTCGCCCGGGCATCGGTTTCTTTCCGGGAAAACCTCCGTTTTTTAACAATCGGGCACGCTCACCGGAAAATCCCCGCCACGCTCCGCCAATCAATCCGGGAAAAACAGTCTTCCCCACGGAGTTAGTCCAAAATCAATCATTCGAAGCCAATGGGGCCGACCTCTGAAACCGCGACCACGCGAGTTGCCATACCCGGAGGGGCGGCGCGGTGGGCGCTTACTTCACCTGGCGCGCGCTGGCCTTGAGGCGCAGGGCGTTCAGCGCGATGAAGCCGGTGGCGTCGTCCTGATTGTAGGCTTCCTCCCGGCCGCCCTCCATGGTGGCGACGGCTTCGGAATACATGCTGTGGGGCGAGCGGCGGCCCGCCTGCATGACATTGCCCTTGTACAGCTTCAGCCGCACTTCGCCGGAAACGGTCTTCTGGGTCTCGGTGACCAGCGCCTGGATGGCCTCGCGCTCGGGGGCGAACCAGAAACCGTTGTAAACGAGTTGCGCGTACTTCGGGATCAGCGAATCGCGGATGTGCATCGACTCGCGATCGACCACCAGCGTTTCAAGGTCGCGGTGGGCGGCCAACAGAATCGTGCCGCCCGGGGTTTCATAGATGCCGCGGGACTTCATGCCGTCGAAGCGGTTTTCCACGATGTCCACGCGGCCGATGCCGTTGCGGCCGCCTAACAGATTCAGCGCCCGCATGATGCCGTAGGGGCTGAAGAGCTGGTAGCCGTCCTTTTCGCCGGTGGATTTCACGTCGCCGAGTTCGCCGAGGATGTCGCCCAGCGACTCGTGCCTCAGTCCGATGGCGTCGCCCTTTTCGAAAAGGATCTCGATGTATTCCGGTTTGTCCGGCGCGTCTTCGGGCGAAACCGAGAGCACATACATATCGCGGTCCGCCGGGGTGGTGGCGTCATACCACGGGTCTTCCATCGCGCCCGCCTCGAAGGAAATGTGCAGCAGGTTGCGGTCCATCGAGTATGGCTTCTTCATCGAGGCCTTCACCGGGATCTTGTTGGTCTCCGCATAGGCGATCATTTCCGAGCGTCCCGGAAACCGCTTGCGGAACTCCGCGTCGCGCCACGGGGCGATGCACTTCACATGCGGGGCGAGCGAGGCGGCGGAAAGTTCGAAGCGCACCTGGTCGTTGCCCTTGCCGGTCGCGCCGTGGGCGATGGCGTCCGCGCCCTCCTTCAGCGCGATGTCCATCATGCCCTTGGTGATGCACGGGCGGGCGATGGAGGTTCCGAGCAGGTAGCGGCCCTCGTAGATCGCGTTGGCCCGGATCATCGGGAAAATGTAGTTGGCGGCGAAGTCCTCCCTGAGGTCGCCGATGTGGCACTTCGAGGCACCGGTGGAGAGCGCCTTTTCCTCGAGCCCGTCCAGTTCGTCGCCCTGGCCGACGTCGGCACAGTAGGCGATGATTTCGGCGTTGTATTTCCGCTTGAGCCAGAGAAGCAGGACGGAGGTGTCGAGACCACCCGAGTAGGCGACGAGAATTTTCATGCGGCGCGGAGAAAATCAGGAAGCCCCGCGCGGGGCAAGTGCGGAACGAAGCCCGGAATCGGTCCGGAAACAGGCATCTTCATTCGGGGGGGCCTGATTTCCCAATGGTTTTCGGGGGGACGAGAGATTCGGGTCATCCCGGCGGTTCCGCTCCGCCTTGGGGGTTGCGTTTCCGGGGGGAGTCGCTAAGAAGCGCCGCGATGAAACTTTTTCCCCTGATGGTTGTGGCCGTGGCGTTCTGTGGCATTTCCTGCGAACGCCATGAATTCGAAGGCGAGAACGGCACCAGGCAACTGCACGAGCACCACGCTGGCGATGATCACGGCCACGATCACGACGAGGACGGAGATCACAAACATTGATCCGCGGGGCCACGGCCGCGGCGTCGCCAGGTGACGAAGCACTCGCCGGTTCCCGGGGGCGCGTCCATGGCGGTGATGTGGAAACCGCGGGATGCCGGCAGCCACGCATCCGGGATGCCGGTGGGGGTGGGCGAAGAGGCGCCGCCGAAGAGGGTGTGCGCGGCGAGGGTCGCATGGAACTCGTCGATCAGATCCAACGCGGCGAGTTGTGCGATCAGAAAACCGCCACCCTCGCAGTGGAGGCGGCGCGCGCCGTGGCGGGCGAGAGTTTCGATGAAACCGGGAAGATCGCCCTGGTGATATGTGGCGCCGGGCCGCCGGTTTTCGGTTGGACCGCCGGTGGCCAGGATATGAATCCCCCCGCCGGGTTTGCCGAAGATGGGGTGGGCGGGATCGATTTCGCCGTGGTGTGAGACGACGCAACGCAGCGGCTGTTTTCCGGTTCCGGGCACGGTGAGGGTCATGCGGTCGGCCAGCAGGGTTCCGCGGCCGACGAGCAAGGCGTCGGCATTGCGGCGCAGCCCGATGAGGCGGTCGTGATCGGCGCGGGATGTCCAGCCGGAGGGCCTGCGGGCCGGGTTGCTGATTTTTCCATCCGCCGAGATGGCGAGATTGGTGGAAATCCATGGGCGGCGCATGGCGGAGAATGGCTGTGGGGCGGGGGATTCGCAAGAATCCATGCGCGGAAATGCCAGCATCCGGGACTTGCCAAATCGGACCGGGCGGTTCATGGGGGCGGCACCTCACGTGGGGACCCCGTAACATGACTCCAGAGATTGGCCTCACCCTTTTGGTGATCGTGATCACCCTGATCGCCTTTATTCGCGAGTGGGCGGCACCGGATGTTCTGGCGCTTTCCATTCTGTGCCTGGTGGTGGCGCTGGGGCTGGTGGACCCCGGGAAAATGACCGAGGTTTTCAAAAACGAGGCGCCGCTGACGATCGCCGCGCTTTTCATCATTGGCGGGGCCTTGGAGAAATCCGGGGCGGTGGATCACATTGGCAGGATCCTGCGCGACCGCCTCTCGGGGAATACCCGCTGGGCGATCCTTTCGTTTTCCTGTGTGGCCGCGTTTTTCAGCGCTTGGATGAACAACACGGCGATCGTGGCGATTCTCCTGCCGGTGACGCTCGGGTTTGCCCGCTCCAAGGACATCGCGGCATCGCGATTGCTGATGCCGTTGTCATACGCCTCGATTCTGGGTGGTTGCTGCACGCTGATCGGCACCTCGACCAACCTGCTGGTGAGCGGCGCGCTGCGTGACCTGAAGGTGGCTCCGCTCACGATGTTCGAGTTGACCCCGCTGGGCTTGCCGCTGGCCATCGCGGGCATCGGCTATCTGACGATTTTCGGGCCGAAGCTGATTCCCGCGCGCTCATCGATCACCGGCAGTCTTGAAATCGACCACCGCACCACTCCGCTTTATCACCTGCTGATCGGCGGGAATTCGCCGATCATCGGCAAGGCATTGAGGGAAACCGAACTCGCCAACCGCGCGGGAGGCGTGCACGTTTTGGAAATCCGGCGCAACGGCGCGCGGGTCATGTTGCCGTTGGCTGCGATCACGATTCAGAAAAACGACCGTTTCCTCATCGCACTGCACCACGGGCGTGGCGGCGCGGCGAAGCCGGAGGAGCTATTCGACGGTTTTGGCGCCGAGGTGTTGTCCACGGTGGACGGGATCGTTTCCGAACTGGTGGTGCGCGACGAGTCCTCGCTGATCGGCCAGACGCTTGCCCGCGCCGATTTCCGCCAGCGTTACAACGGCGTGGTGTTCGCCGTGCATCGCAACGGGGTGAACATCACCAACCGCATCGCCGAGCTGCCCCTCGAAATCGGTGACACCCTGTTGGTCATCACCGCGCGCAACAACCTGGAATCGTTGAACGCCACCCGTGACTTCGTCATGACAGACACGCCGGACGAGCTGACGCCGGACGAGGTGCGCCATCATCGTCCACTACATGTGATCCTGGCCTGGTCGGCGCTGGTCGGCGTGGTGCTCACCGCCACGGTTTCCGATTTGCTCGCGCGCGCCTATCCGGGGAATTTCACGGCGATCCCCATCCACTATGCGGCGATGGTGGGCGCGCTGGCGCTGCTGTGGCTGAAGGTGATGACTCCGCGCGAGGCCTATGCCAGCATCGACTGGCAGGTGCTGCTGATGCTTTACGGTCTGTTAGGCCTCGGTATGGCCATGCAGAACACCGGCACCGCGGTGTGGCTGGCCCGCGGCATGGTGGACATGGCGGAGCACCTGGTCCCCCCGGGAAATCTTCCGGTAGTCATGCTGTGGTCGGTGTTTCTGCTGACGCTGCTTCTAACCGAGGTGTTGTCCAACAACGCGACCGCCGTGATGATGATCCCGATCGTGGTCACGCTGGCGGGGGAGCTTGGCGTGAGCGAGCGGCCTTTCATCATCGGCGTGACGGTGGCGGCCTCCACCGCCTTCGCGCTGCCGATGGGCTATCAGACCCACATGATGGTCTATGGCCCCGGCGGCTACCGCTTCGCCGATTTCCTGCGGGTGGGCATTCCGCTGAATCTGATCTGCTGGGTCCTTGCCTGCTCCCTGATCCCGCTGATCTGGCCGTTCTGACCGGTTGCGGAATCTCGCATTCAGGCGGCGCGTGCAAAACGGAGTGGATGACGGGGCCAGCGCGGCCGATGCCCGACCTCGGCGCCCCGGGCAGTTCGAACGGACCCTTGCCGGATCCGCAGGCATGCGTCCCGTCATTTCACCTCATACTCGGCGCGGACGATGGTGATGATGTCCTTCTCGTGGGAAGTGGTGTCGTTGTTGCCCTCGCTGGAGGTTTCGGTGGAGTTGGCGGGGTTGATGTTGATGATTCCCATGGAGGAATAGACGAGCGGGCCGATGTCGGTGTTTCCGGCGGAGCGGAGGATGTTCTCGGCTCGGCCGCGGGCGTCCTTGGCGGCTTCCGCCAGCATCTCCAGTTTGAGTTCGCCGAGGCGCGTGTAGTAATACTTCGGCGGGTGGGAGGTCACGAAAACGTCCTGTTCGAGCAGCGATGTGATCTCACGCGAGGCCTTCTCGACGAGCGGCACGTCCGGAGAACTCACGGAAACCACCTGGAAGGCGCGAAAGCCGACCGACTTGCGGGTTTCCGTCCGCAGGGGCACGTTGGTGCCTGTGAGCACCTTGTCCTCGCGCACGAGTTCGAACTCCTCGGTGATGGTGGCGGACTGGGTCTTGATGTCGTCCGGCTTGATGCCCTGGGACTTCAGGAACCCCACCGCCTTTTCGGTTCCGCCCTTGAGCGAGACATAGGCGGCGGTGCGGTCGCCGCCCTTGCCCTCGATGGTGGCCGACCACTCGATGAGATCCGAGATGATCCGCTTCTTGGCGGAACCGGTGATGCGGATGTTGTTTTTTTCCGGCTGCTTGCGCACATCGCGCCAGGTGTTGGCGGCGATGTAGGTGGAGCCCGCCAGACCCAGCGCGAGGGCGAGGGCGGCGAGCGGTGGCAGGCTGATGCTGCGGACGGGGCGGTGGGAACTGTTATCGTTGCTCATGACCGGTTGGATGGCGGGCTTGTGACGGTTGGTGATCATCACCCGTCATCCAACAGATGCGGAATTCCTTCGGGAAAGGGATCAGGGAAAATTTGATCCGTGCCCGGGCGTGGTCATTTTTTCGGAATTCCATCCTTTTCGGGAAACAGTTCGTGCCGGAGACCGATTCGGTCGGCGGCGGCGGCGAGTTGCCTGAGGCGGAACCGGAAGACGGAGTCGGTGGGTTTCGCGCCTTTGGGCAGGGTCACGACGAGGCGGCGCGGGGCGGGTTTTTCCGGAGGGGCATCGGGGGCGGTGGCGAAGGCTTTGAGGAGGGTGGGGTAGGGGACGAGTTTTCCGGCGTGATGAAACTCGCCGCGATCGTTCATGCTCAGGGAAGTGGCGCTGTCTTTGAATAGCGCGCTACGGACGGATTCGATGGCGGCGATGGCTTCCGTGGATTCGCCCGCCAGCTTTTCAAGGAGTGCGTTGGCGCGTTTGAGTCTCGCGATTTCCCCGGCGTGGCGTTCCTGGTGGGCGACTTCGTTTCCGACCTTGTCTAGCAGGACTTGGTTTTCCTTGCGGAGTGCGTCGAATGCCTCGGGAAGCCGTACTTCGTCGGGGCTCATGCCGCGGATTTCACCGAGCATTTTCTGGTTCGATTCGAGCAGGCCGGCGAGGCGTTCCCTGGTATCGACGAGTTCGAGTTTCTGCCGGTCGAGTTCCTGGTTTTTTCCTATCAGCTTTTGCTTGGCGTCGAGCGCCCGTTTCATGCCGACGGAGGTTCCCACGGCACCGAGGATCAGCGCCAGCAGCAGCGCGGAGCCTGCGAAAACCGGCCCGCGATGGCGGCGGGTGAAACGCCGCATGAGATAGCCCACGCTCGGCGGGCGGGCCAGGACCGGATTGTGGCTGAGGAAGCGGAGCAAATCGTCCGCCAGCGCGCCTGCGGACGGGTAGCGGCGGGCGGGGTCTTTTTCGAGGCACTTGAGCACGATCCAATCGAGATCCCCGCGCAGGGTGCGGGGATGGAAGCCCGGGTGGGACGGGTCCGGCCGGACGAGCGATGCGGCGAGTCTGGCGCTGGGTTTTTGCGGTGTTTGCTCGCGGATGAGGCGCTGGACTTCGGAGAAGGCGGCGCTGCGGAGCCGGCCGGCATCGAGCGGAGTGTTGCCTGTTAGAAGTTCGTGGAGGATGACTCCGAGCGAGTAGATGTCGCTGCGGGTGTCCATGGCCGGCTCGTTGGGTCCGGCCTGTTCGGGGCTCATGTATTGCGGGGTGCCGATCATGCGGCCGAGTTGTGTGAAGGCCGTTGTGCCGGCGGGTTCCGTGCCGATGGCTTTGGCGATTCCGAAGTCGATCACCTTCACCACCGGCTCGCCATCGTGGATCGGGATCAGGATGTTGGAAGGTTTGAGGTCGCGGTGGATGATGCCTTTCTGGTGGGCGTGTTGCACTGCGGCGCAGACATCGGTGAAAAGCCGGAGACGCTCCCTGATGTCGAGTTTCGCTTCGGCGCAGTAACCCGTGATCGGCATTCCCCCGACCAGTTCCATCACGAAGTAGGGTCTGCCGCCTGGCGTGGTTCCCGCGTCGTGCACTTTGGCGATGTGCGGGTGATCCATCATGGCGAGTGCCTGGCGCTCCGCCTCGAAGCGGGAGATGATTTCCCTGGAGTCCATGCCCGGCTTGATGACCTTGAGCGCGACCTGTCGTTTCACCGGCTGGATTTGTTCCGCCAGGAAAACCGAGCCGAAGCCGCCTTCGCCGAGCGGGCGGAGCAGTTTGTAGCGCCCGATGGTATCGCCCTGCCGCTCGGTGGGGGATTCGCGCCAGAGCGGATCGGCCAGGGGCGTCATGAAAGTTTCATCCGCGAGATGTGCGGCGATGAGCGATTCGATTTCCCCGCGCAATTCCCGGTTTCCAGCGCAGGCCTCATCGAGATAGGAGGCGCGTTCCCGCGGGCCTGGGATTTCCAATGCCGCCTGTAGGATGATATCCGGTGTGGGTTGGTGGGGCATGGGAACGCCGGGGGAGGGTTATGGTTCGATGGATATCAACGCGGCATGGCGCATGCGAGCCGCAGCCACGGTTCCGGGGTGGTGTCAGGCGTCGTGGTTGAGTGCGCGGAAGAGCCAGGCGCGGGCATAGATCCAGTCGCGCTTGGCGGTGGGCGTGGAAATGCCGAGCGCCTCGGCGGTTTCCTCGATGGTCATGCCGACGAAGTATCGCAACTTCACCACCTCGGCCTTGCGGGGCTCGATGCGGGCGAAGCGGTCGAGGACATCGTTGATGGCGAGAATCTCCTCATCGCGCGCGGAGGGAGTGGCGATGACGTCTGCCGCGAGTTCGGTCCGTCGCATTCCGCCGCCGTGTCGCACGGCTTTCCGCCGACGCGCGCGGTCGATGAGGATGCGGCGCATCGCTTCGGCGGCGGCGCGGAAGAAGTGCTTGCGTCCTTCCCACAGGTTTTCTCCCGGGGCGAGTTTCAGGTAGGCTTCATGGACCAGCGCGGTGGCCTGCAGGGTGTTTGCCTCGACTTCCTGTCCGAGGCGCCATGCCGCGAGCTTGCGGAGTTCGCCATAGACGAGCGGGATCAGGTCCTCGGCCGCCTGCCGGTCGCCCCCGCAGGCCGCATCCGGAATGCGCGTCACGTTTTCACCGGGGTTCTGCATCGCGCCCTGTGGGATCTATCAGGCCGAGATATCCACGGTGAGGTCGCCGCCGAGGCTTTCGATGGCGGCGGTCAAGGTATCGACCGCGGCGTTTTCCGGAATGGAAATCCTGCCGGAGGCCCGGAACAGGGGGTGGCCGCTCATCGGCGCGCTTTCGAGGCCGGTGGTGAGTTCCTCGACGTTGCCGCCGGCGCGGGCGATGGCTGCGGTGAGTTCTCGAACGATGCCGGGGCGGTCGTTGCCGGTGACTTCCACGCCGATGGTGCGCAGGCCCGGTGTTTCCGCCGATTCCTCGCGCACCGTCTGGATGGTCAGCCCGGGGATGCCGGGGGAGGTGAGGTCGGAAACGAGCGCGTCCACGGCGGGGGCCGGGCATTCCACGCGGACGATGCCGGCGAATTGTCCGGCGAGGCGCGCCATCCGGCTTTCCAGCCAGTTTCCGCCATGGCGGGCGACGGTTTCAGCGAGTGAATTCACCAGGCCCGGGCGGTCGGCCCCCAGTATGGTCATGACCAAAAAGCACTTCATGGGCGGAGTGTCGGCGCGTGTGGCGCGGATTGCCAGCAAGAAGCGTGTGGCGGGCTTTTACGGATTTCCTGATTTTCGCGCCTCTTTTCTTGTGGATTGCCGAAAAGGCCGTCAATCTCGCGCCAGATCATGGCAAACGACCATCCGTTCCAAGTGCTCTTCGAAACCCTGGGCAGACTCCCGGTGGCCCACGCGGAGCCGGTAAACCGTCAAGCATACGAGATCCTGTATGATATCCTCTCCGTGCCGGTGGAGAAACCCGGACGCTGCGTCCTGCTTCGCGCGCCGAGGGCGGGACACGGGAAAACCCACCTGCTTTCGCGCATTCAACACCACTTGGGGGCCAGCCATGAGTTCATCCCGCTTCACGCGGCATTCGGTTGCCAGATCGATGCCTCCACGGTGATCGATGACACGCTGCGCCGCCTGCTGCGCCCGCTTCCGGCGTCCGGCGGGCTGTGCGTGCTGGATTTGGTGACCCGCCGCCTTTTCGCCTCGGCCCTCCAGCCGCTGGTGGGTTCCGGAGAAGTGCCGTGCCAGGACAGGGAAGGGGCGCTCGCCGCGCTGCGCACCCGGCCGATCGAGACCTTCGATTTCCACCACCCGAATGCCGTGACCGCCCATTGGGCACGGGAAAACTTCGAGATTCTGGGACAACGGCTGGCCATGGAGTTGTCCCAACGTTGCTCGCTGCCGATCCGTGAGGTTTCCTTCTGGGTGGAGGTGCTGTTCCGTTTCGCCGCCACGCCTGTGGAAAACCCGGCGCGGCTCAAGGCATTGGCCGAGGCGGTTCACACCGGATCGATCGCCGACAGCGTGGTGATGGAGCGTCTTGAGGCGCTGCTCGGAATGCTCGCCCAACTCATGCGAGTGGTGCTGGTGGCGGATGATCTGGAGGGGTTCTCCACCGATGAGACGGCCGCGCTGCGGCTTGCTGCGTTCCTCGGGTCGCTGCGCCAATCGGTCGAGCGGCTGGACGTGATCCTCTCTCTAAACCAGGATATCTGGGAGAGTGCCTTCATCCCGCGCCTGAGTGGTGGCTTGGCCGACCGCTTGTCCGAGGTGGTGGTGGAGCTTTCGCCGCTGACCGAGGAGGAAATGGTTTCCCTGCTCGAATCCCGCGTGCCGGGATTGGGTTCGCGGGTGCTTGCCAAGGTGGACCGCGAATCCGCCGGCACCCACGCCCGCGGATTGATCCGGGCGGCCGGCGTGGCCTGGCTCCGCGCGACCGCCATGGACACGCAACCCGTCGTGGCCGTGGCTCCGGCGCAGGCGGTTCCGGCAGTTTTCGCTCCGGCTCCGGTCACTCTTGAGCTGTCTCCCGCCGTTCAGGCGCCGTCGGCGGTCGAGGCAGCCATCGCCAAGGCCACCATGGAGATTCCGGCGGAGGCACCGGCGTCCGTATCTCCGTTCGAGGCTGCCGTCGCACCTGTGCCCGAGCCTGTCGCGGAAGCATCCGTCGTCGAGACTCCGCCCGTTTTGCCACCGCCGGAACCTGCGGTTTTCGTCCCTGCGGAAACACCGCCGCCGGTGGTGGAAACTCCGGAGCCCATCGCGACGCCCGCACCGGCGCCTGAAGTGGAGCGCGCACCGGCGCCTGAAGTGGAGCGCGCACCGGATCCGATGCTTGCCATCAAGTTCCTCGCGGAGGCCGGACAATTGCCGGAGCCCGTCCAGTCCTGGCCAGAACCCGGATTTCCCGCATCCACACCGCCTGTGGAGCAGCCACCCGTTTCGCCGTTCCAAGCGGCTTGGAATCCGGAGCCGCCGCCTGCCCGGATGGAGGAGAAACCCGCGCCCGCCCTTGAGCCCGCGCCGGCCGAGCCTTTCCAACCATACGGCGGTCCGCAGATTTCGGCATTCGAGCCGGCCATCGGCGTTCCTTCCGCAGCCGCTGCGGAGGCCGCGCCTCCTGCGGTTTCCTCATTTGAAGCGGCGGTGCCCGCCGCTCCGCCCGTTGCCAATGCCTCTCAGACCCAGCCGGCATTCGAGGCTGTGGAAAACCCGCCGCCACAGGAGGCTGCGGAGACCAAGGTGCCGGATACCGACCGCGTGGACGATCTGCTCCGCCAGTTCCGCGAGCGCTACGGCCGCGGTGGCATGTGAAAATTTTCATTAACCCCTTGCGCCGCTTGGTGCGATGGGTGCTTATTCCCGCGCCACCGGCATGAGCAGTTCCACCACCGAAATCGAGGCCCCGGATGCCATCGCCCGCGCCGCCCGCGCCGCGGACCACTACCATGCCGAAATCGACGATCTGGTCGGCGAGCGCATGGTGCTCAACATGGGACCATCCCACCCGGCCACCCACGGGGTCCTCCGCCTGATTCTCGAACTCGACGGGGAAATCATAGCCAAGGCGGATCCCGACGTCGGTTTCCTCCATCGCGGCGATGAGAAGATCGCGGAAAACATGCATTACAACCAGTTCGTGCCCTACACGGACCGGCTCGACTACCTCGCCCCGCTGGCCAACAACGTGGCCTACGCGCTCGCGGTCGAGAAACTCATGGGCTGGACCCTGCCGCCGCGCGGCCAGGCCCTCCGCGCGCTTTGCTGCGAACTGGCCCGCATTTCCTCGCACATGCTCGGTGTCGGCGTCTGTGCCATGGACGTGGGCGCGATGACCGTTTTCCTCTACACGTTCACGGAGCGCGAGAAGGTTTACAACCTCTGCGAACAACTCACCGGCGCGCGTTTCACCACCTCCTACACCCGGGTAGGCGGACAACTCCGCGACATGCCCGCCGGATTCGAGACGGCTGTTGGAAAATTCCTCGACGAGTGCGAGATCACCATCGGTGAAATCTCCAAGCTGCTCGACAGGAACAGGATCTTCCTCGACCGCATGGTCGATATCGGCGTGATCACCCGCGCATCCGCCATCGCATGGGGAATGACCGGCCCGAATCTCCGCGCCTCGGGCGTCGCCCGCGATCTCCGCAAGGACAACCCTTACCTCGGCTACGAGCAATACGACTTCGACGTGCCCGTCGCCGAGGAGGGCGATTGCTACGCCCGCTACCTCGTCCGCATGGAGGAGATGCGCCAGTCTGTTAGGCTCTGCCGCCGGATTCTCGACAAGATGCCGCCCGGACCGGTGAATCTCGCCGGCTCGAAGAGCATGCTTCCCGAAAAAGAGCGCGTGATGATGTCCATGGAGGAACTCATCCACCACTTCATCGTCGCCACCCAGGGCATCGACGCGCCGCCGGGCGAAGTCTATTTCGCCGCGGAAAACCCGAAGGGCGAACTCGGTTTCTACATTCACTCGAAGGGCGGCGGAGTGCCCCACCGCCTCAAGATCCGCAGCCCCTCATTCTGCAATCTCTCCATCGTTTCCCGCCTGCTTCCCGGTCACATGGTTTCCGATATTCCGGCCATCCTCGGCTCGCTCGACTTTGTGATGGGCGAGTGCGACCGGTGAGGGCCGCAATACTGAAAAGCTGAAATACCGAAATCGCCTTTCATGTCCCATTCCTCCCTCGAAGAAACCATCGCCTCGCACGAGACTCCCGGCACGAAGCACTTTCAGCCGTTCCGGGTGACGCCGGAGTTGGAGTCCGAGGCGGACGAGCGCATCTCGCACTACCCGGCGAGCAGGCGTTCGGCCACCTTGCCGTTGCTCCACATCGTCCAGCACAAGTTCGGTTACATCTCCGCCCCGGCCATCGAATGGGTGGCGGCGAAGCTCGATCTCGAACCGATCAAGGTGCTCGAAGTGGTCACGTTCTATCCGGGCTTCCGCCAGTCGGCTCCCGGGAAGTTCCACATCCGCGTCTGCCGCACGCTGTCCTGCGCGATGGGCGGTTCCTACGAACTCATGGAGCGCCTTTGCGAACTGACCGGCATCGACCGCTCCCAATGCGATCCGCACCACCATCCGATTGCGGTTTCGCCCTGCGGAAATTTTTCGGTGGAGTTCGCCGAGTGCCTGGCCTCCTGCGGGACCGCGCCGGTCTGTATGGTAAACGACGATTTTCACGAGGGCGTTTCGGCCGGAAAAGCCGGGGATTTGCTCGGGAAATATGCGGTGGAAGGAAAATAGCGCTTGTTACCGGTAATCGGTTATGCCATCAATTACCGCATGAGCAATGCCAGTTACAGATTGACCCGCACCAGCATGGCCCTGGATGGCTGGACCATCAATGCCTTGGAGGAGTTGAGCAACCGTCTGAACACCTCGAAGGCTGAGGTGATCCGCCGGGCTGTTCGCGAGATGAAAGACCGCTCGGACCGCGAGATTTCGGCCCCCAAGCCCTTGGAGGCTTTGGATTGGCTGCAGAACGGCGGCGGTCTGCCCGCTGAGGAAGCCGCTGAATTCCGCAGCGCCATGGTTGCCGAGCGCCATGCCAAGAAATACTGGTGGGAGCCGTGATTCACCTCGATACCAACATTCTGATCGACATCGTCACCGCCAGCTCGGCGCGGGTGGCGATGCTTCGGGAATGGCTGTCGGAGGGAAAGGTGCTCACCGCATCCGCCGTGGCGTGGTCCGAGTTTCTCAACGGCCCCCATTCCCACGGCCAGAAGGATGCCGTCCGCGCGGTTCTCGCCGGTGGCATCCGCCCCTTCGATGAGGATCAGGCCGAGATCGCCTCGCGCCTGTTCCACATCACCGGCCGCCGCCGGGGCTCGCATGCGGATTGCATGATCGCCGCCGCCGCGCTTGCCAAGCGCGAGGTGGTGGCCACCCGCAACATCGAGGATTTCCAACGCTTCGTTCCCCACGGCCTGATGCTTGAGGCCATTCCCACCGTCGATTGATTGTCCCATGATCACCTACATCAAACCGCCCCATCCGCGCGAACACCGGCTCATCTTCAAAAACATCGACCGCGTGGGCTGGGATCCGTCCATCGAGTGCTACTTGCGCGACGGCGGCTACGAGGACCTGAAAAAGGCCCTCGGCATGCAGCCGAAGGATGTCACCGAGGAGGTCAAGAAATCCGGTCTTCGCGGCCGTGGCGGCGCGGGTTTCCCCACCGGCATGAAGTGGACCTTCATCCCGCCTAACAACACCAGGCCGGTCTATCTGATCTGCAACGGCGATGAATCCGAGCCCGGCACCTTCAAGGACCGCTACATCGTCCACCAGGATCCGCACCAGCTCATCGAGGGGATGGTGATTTCCTGTTATGCCGTCGGCGCGCACACGGCTTACATCTATCTCCGCGAGGAGTTCCCGGAAGCGGCGAAGACCGTTGAAAACGCCATCGAGGAAGCGCGACGGAACAATTTTGTCGGCAAGAATGTGTTGGGCTCCGGATTTGATGTGGAAATCCACGTCCACCGCGGTGCCGGCGCCTACATCTGCGGCGAGGAAACCGGCCTGATCGAGTCGCTCGAAGGCAAGCGCCCGTATCCGCGCATCAAGCCGCCGTATTTCCCCGCCGCGCTCGGCCTCTACATGTGCCCGACGATCGTCAACAACGTGGAGTCGCTTTGCCATGTGAAACACATCATCCGCATGGGTGGCGACGAGTATTCGAAACTCGGCGTGCCCCGCAACACCGGCACCCGCATCGTCGGCGTTTCCGGGGATGTGAAAAAACCCGGCTATTTCGAGATCGAAGTCGGCAAGCTCACCATGCGCGAGTTGTTGTATGATCTCTGCGGCGGACCGAAGGACGGCCGTGAAATCAAAGCGGTCATCCCCGGCGGATCGTCATCGAAAATCCTCCGCAGTGACGAGGTGTTCAGGCTGAAGAACCCGGATGGCAGCGAACGCGAACTCTCATTCTGGGACATACCGCTCGATTTCGACACGCTCGCCGCCTGCGGCTCGATGGCCGGCTCCGGCGGTGTCATCGTTATCGACGACTCGCGCAAGATGTCCTGGGTGCTCAACAACCTCAACGCCTTCTACGCCCACGAGTCCTGCGGCCAGTGCACGCCCTGCCGCGAGGGCTCCACCTGGATGAAGAAAATCTCCGACCGCATTGTCTCCGGAGACGCCAGCCCGGAGGATGTGGCCACTCTCGAAAGCGTGGCCTATCAGATCGACGGCCGCACCATCTGCGCTTTCGGCGAGGCCTCGTCCTGGCCGGTGGAGGCCATCATCGCCAAATTCCGCGATGAACTTGTCGCCGAGACCAAACCGGAGAACGCCGGCAAGCCCCACAATCCGGAAACCGAGGCCCAGCAGCGTTACATGACCTGCGGCGCCGGCGGATTCTGAGTAATACGGCCCCGTCACCACGGAGCCGGCCGATGCCGCAAAAATCCCGAACACATGAAGAGCAATTCGCAATTGGATCGCCTCGCGCTGATCGCCCGCGCCTGCCTCGGCTGCTGGTTTGTTTATAGCGGAGGGATGAAGGTGTTCGGCAGTGGATTGGATCGATTCGTTTACGACATTTCCAACTACAAACTCGTCGGTCCGCCGCTCGATGCCGTCGCCGCCTACACCGTGCCGTGGTTCGAGATCGCGGCCGGCCTCTGCCTGATGCTCGGCGTCCTCCGCAAGGGCGCGATCCTCACGCTCGGCGGTCTCGTCTGCGTGTTCGCCTTCTGCATCGGCTGGGCATGGTTCCACCAACTCGACATCTCCTGCGGCTGCCACGGCTCGGATGCGAAGATCCGGTATTGGGCGAAAGTCGCGGAATTCGCCGGCTATTTCGCCGTGCTGGGATTTCTGTGGTGGCGGGAACGCCATGATGCCCCGTCGGATACATCCGCGTTGCCACCGGATTGATTCGGATTTGTCCGGTTCGTTCCATTGTATTATCGGAAACCCGTGGTTTGCCCGCCAAAGAAATCGGCCACCGGCGCTTGCGGGTGAGGCCGTCCCAAGGCACGAAGCCCGTCGCGCGATACCGCGGGCTGCCAGCATGAGGTGGGTGCGGCAGTCGTTCGCCTCGCGGCGCGGGGTTCACCGGTCAGGGCCGCTGATTCACCGCGGGATCGTGCTTCCACTCCGCCGCCGCATCGTTAAGTCTTTCCGCAATTCATGACTCCCCTGCAAAGCATCCTCGGAAAATACCGCGCCACCTCCCGGACCGAGCGCGAAAAGGGCGCCTACTTCGAGGAACTCATCCGCACCTACTTCCGCTATGAGGCCAGCTACGCCGACCTCTACTCCGATGTCTGGCTCTTCGCGGACCGGGCGAAGGCCCACGGCTTCTCCGCAAAGGACACCGGCATCGACCTTGTCGCCAAGACCCACGGCACCGAGGACTACCGCGTCCGGAAAGCCGACATCGACAGCTTCTTCACCGCCTCCGGCCAGACGCCGCCGGTCTATAAGATCGACCTCCACGATCTCGAAAATTCGCAGATCGACTGGGCGAAATACCAGCCCTCCGCCGCCCCCGCCCTCAAGCCCGGGAAGGAACTCCGCAAGCACCAGGCCAGCGCCAAGACCAACGTCCTGCTCGGCTTCAAGTCCGCCGACCGCGGCAAGCTCATCATGGCCTGCGGCACCGGGAAAACCTTCACTTCCCTCAAGATCGCCGAGGACGTGGCCGGGCCGGGAAAAATCACCCTCTTCCTCGTCCCCAGCCTGAACCTCCTTTCCCAGACCACTCACCGAGTGGACGCAGGAAAGCGCCGTGCCGCTCCATTCCTTCGCCGTCTGCTCGGACGCGGAGGTCGGCAAGAAACGCGGCAGGAACGAGGACATCGTGGAAACCTTCGCCCACGAACTCCGCTCCCCCGCCACCACCGATGCCAGGCGCCTCGCGCACGAGCTGAAGAAACGCCACGACGCCCAGCACATGAGCGTCATCTTCTCCACCTATCACTCGCTCGATGTCATCAGCCGCGCCCAGCACCTCTACGGCCTGCCGCCCATCGACCTCGTCATCTGCGACGAGGCCCACCGCACCACCGGAGCCACCTTCGAGAGCGAGGACGAATCCAACTTCGTCAAAATCCACGACAACGAATTCATCAAGGCCGCCAGCCTCATGAATCCCCCCGGCGCGGCCGCCGCCGTATTGGGTCGCCCCGATGGGGCTCAATCCTCGGATGGCACGGAACCCAGGGCGTTGCCCTGGGCTGGTATGGAACAGGCCGTTGGCCTTGAATCCGCCCCATTCGCATCGCCCGTCACCGCCGCCCAATCTTCCGCCCCAACGGGGCACAAGACGATAGGCCAGGGCAACGCCCTGGGTTCCCATGAACCAAAGAATCCGAGCCCTGTAGGGGCGCCAAGGCTGGGCCAGACGGGCTCTGGCCAACTGGTGCGAGCTGGCCCATGCCAGCGGACTCGCCCCCTTCCAGCGGCTTGCCAGAAGCTTCACCCTACATGGCGAGTGGGTCTGCGGGTTCGTGAAACATGGCCTGACATCGGGGCTGATCGAAGGCTTCAACAACCTCGTTTCAAGGATGGTTCACAAGGCATGCGGATTCCGCGATCTGGACTATTTGGAACTCAAGCTGCGCCATCATTCCGTCATGCGCTGACGACGAAGAACCAAAAATATTCACAGAGGCGGGAAGCGAGAACCTTGTGATTGCGGTGACTGGAATCGGTGCAACGAAGGACTTTACTACAATTATCTCAGACACACTCCCAGATCTCCAAGTTTTAGCAAACGGCCAATGCTTCCCACTCTACCTCTATGACAAGCCTGAGGAAACCGGAGACGGCGACCTGTTTTCCAAGCCCGCAGCAGGAACCACCCGCCGCGACGCCATCACCGACGCAGGTCTCGCGCATTTCCAGCAAGCCTATCCGGCGGCGGGCGAAGGCAGTTCCTTCACAAAGGAAGACCTGTTCTACTACATTTACGGCCTGCTGCATTCCCCGGACTACCGCAGCCGCTACGCCGACAACCTGGGCAAGGAACTCCCGCGCATCCCCGCGGTGAAAACCTTCGCGGATTTCATGGCCTTCTCCAAGGCCGGCCGCGAGCTGGCGCATTGGCATTTGAACTACGAGACCGTGGCCATCCATCCCGGCGTCACGCTGGACACCGGCAACACACCCGCCACCCAACTCACCGCCGACGCCTACCGCGTCACCAAGATGAAGTTCGCCAAGAAAAAGGACCCGGAGACCGGCAAGAGCATCAACGACAAAACCACCGTCATCTACAACGACTTCATCACCCTCAAAAACATCCCCCTCGCAGCCTACGACTACATCGTCAACGGCAAACCCGCCCTCGAATGGGTCATGGAACGCCAGTCCGTCACGACCGACAAGGACAGCGGCATCACCAACGACGCCAACCTCTGGGCCACGGAGACGATGGGAAATGCGAAGTATCCGCTGGAGCTGTTCCTGCGGGTGGTGACGGTGAGCCTGGAGACGATGAAGATCGTCGCAGGATTACCCGAGTTGAAGTTGGAGCGATAGCCGAACAAATTTTCATTATGATAACGTCTATATCCAGAGGGATCGCACGTGTCGTTGGAGAAGCTTCGGGAGAACATTACTATTCCCACCGAGTCATTGAGTCTCGGTGTTACGGGAGCGGGCTGCGCGGCGATCCGCCGGAAGGAACCCGCCATGGTCTTCGTGAACTCGATGAGCGGCCTCTTCCACAAGGACGTGAGCCTTGCTTTCATCCACCGGATCGACGATTTGCGGAAGGTTCCGGCGGCGGTTCGATTCCTTTCCTGCGAGCCATTGATCGGGTCGCTGCGAAAACTCAATCTGAAGGGCATCGACTGGGTGATCGTCGGCGGTGAGAGCGGTGCCCGGCCACGGCCGATGAAGCCGGAATGGGCGGTCGAAATCCGTGACCAGTGCCGGAAGCACGATGTGGCCTTCTTCTTCAAGCAATGGGGTGGCCGGAACAAAAAGGCGGCGGGCCGGGAACTGGAGGGGACGTTTCACGACACGTTTCCGAAGGCCAAAAAGCGTCGCCCGGCGAAGATTTCCTGACTCCAGACGCTGCGCCATCCCGCGTTTGTCCGTGGATGGGATTTCAGGGCGATTGAAAACGGCTGCGCGGCCGGAATATCGGGAAAAACGCAAAACACGGCTTGATTCCCGTGAGTTCGGGGCTAAAACGCCCGCCCCTCATGCCGGATTCATCACGCACTCTCAAAGTCGCGATCCCAAAAGGCAGCCTGGAGGCTCCCACTGTGGAGCTTCTCTCCAAGGCTGGCTACGAGGTTTATGTTTCCTCCCGCGGCCTTCGGCCGAGTTCGAACGATCCCGAGCTTGATCTCTATCTCATCCGCGCCCAGGAGGTGGGCCGCTATCTGGGGCAGGGGTTCATCGATTGCGGCATCACCGGATACGATTGGGCCTATGAGAACGAGGTCGATTTGGTGGATCTCGGCGAACTTCCGTATTCCCGGGCCACCGTCCGCCCGACCCGTTGGGTGCTGGTGGTTCCGGAGGATTCTCCGATTAAAAAAGCCGAGGATCTCCAGGGCAAGCGCGTCGCCACCGAGGGCGTGGGCATCACCAAACGCTGGCTCAAGGAGCGGGGGATCGAGGCGGAAGTCGAGTTTTCCTGGGGCGCCACCGAGGTGAAAGTCCCGGATTTGGTGGATGCCATTGTGGATGTCACCGAGACCGGTTCGTCCATCAAGGCCAACCGCCTGCGCATTGTGGACACGCTTTTGACTTCGTTTCCCCACTTCTACGCGAACCCCGCAGCTGCGGCCGATCCTTGGAAGAGGGAGAAAATGGACCGCATCTCGCTGCTGCTCAAGGCCGCCCTCGGCGCCCGGGGCAAGGTGGGGATGAAGATGAACCTGCCGTCCGCAAAACTTTCCGAGTTGCTCGAAAAACTCCCGTCGCTCCGCCGTCCGACCGTTGCCAACCTTTCCGAGGAGGGCTGGGTGGCGGTCGAGACAGTGATTGACGAAATCGTCGTGAGGGACATCATCCCCGAACTCAAGCGCCTCGGCGCAGAGGGGATCATTGAGTATCCGCTCAACAAGATCGTACCCTGATTCCCTTTTCCAACCGAACCACAACACCCCGCAAGCAACCGCCATGGGCTCCATCAAGAAACGCCGCAAGACCAAGATCAACAAGCACAAGCGCAAGAAGCGCATGAAGCAGAACCGCCACAAGAAGCGTCTCCGCTACAAGTCCTGATCGCGGGACCATCGTGATCCTCAAGCGCCGGAGGCCCGTGGTTTCGGGGCTCCGGCTTTTTGCTTTGCACCGCGATGAGCCTCCAGGTGGTGGTCGATTTCAAGGTGATCGACGAGTCGGATGACTGGCTCGTGGTGGACAAACCCGCGCCCTTGATCGTCCATCCGGCGAACCGGAAACCGGAGCCCACCCTGCTCGGCGGCGTCGAGCACCTGCTGGCCTACGAGATGGAAAACGGCGCTTGTCCGGCCATCGTGAATCGGCTCGACCGCGATACCAGCGGGTTGGTCGTCATCGCGAAACATGGCGCCGCCGCCCGCGAACTCGGCATGATTTTCGAGCGGCGCGAGGTTTCCAAGGAATACCTGGCCATTGTCAACGGTTGGCCGGAAGCGGAAGAATGGACGGTGGCGGAACCGGTCCTGCGCGCCGGCGAAATCGGGCCATCGACGATTTGGGTGCGCCAGACCGTCCATCCGGCCGGAAAGCCCTGCCTTACACGCTTCCGTGTCGAGCGCCGCTTCGAAAGGGGGGAGGGGAGTTTTGCCATGGTCCGGTGTTTTCCGGAAACGGGTCGCATGCACCAGATCCGCGTGCATTTGGCCCACTCGGGCCACCCGATCACCGGCGACAAGCTGTATTCCGGCGACGGTTCGGAATACAATGAATGGATGGCCCGCGGCTGGACTCCGGAGCTTGCCGGCAGACTGCATCTGCCGCGCCACGCCCTTCACGCGTCGGCGCTCGCACTTCGCTGGCGCGATAGCGATCATGGTTGGCAAGCCCCACTTTCGGCGGACCTCGACGCCTTTGCCAAGGGCGGGGAAATCACCGCCAATCCGGGCGTTGTCATCTGGAGCCGGCATGACTAGCCTCGTCCCATGAGCGCCGAACTGGCTGATATCGTCCTGTTTCTCGATCAGGAACTCCGCACCTCCGCCATCACCGACTACCCCGGGGCGGTCAACGGCCTGCAACTCGCCAACTCCGGCACAGTGCCCAGGATCATCGCCGCTGTGGACGCCTCGCTGGGCGTCATTGAAGAGGCGGCCAAGGGCGGGGCCGGATTGCTCATCGTTCACCACGGACTGTTCTGGCAGGGAGTCCAGCCGCTGACGGGGCCGGTTTTCCGGAAGTTCAAAACCGCCATGGACGCCGGCCTGGCCATTTATTCGAGCCATCTGCCCCTCGATGTTCATCCGGTATGGGGAAACAATATCCTCCTCGCGCAGGCAATCGGCCTGTCCGGCATCCGGCCGTTTTTTGAGAAAAAGGGCCTGAATCTCGGAGTGGCGGGGGATTGGTCCGGCTCCCGCCCGGATCTCGCCGAAAAGCTGGGGACTGCCGTCGAAGGCCCGGTTCACTGCTGCCCCGGCGGTCCTGAATCGCCGCATGTGATCGGCATCATCACCGGCGGGGCCGGCGGCGAAGTCTCGGAAATCGCAAAATCCGGGGTCGATACCTTCATTACGGGAGAGGGGCCCCACTGGAGTTACCCGCTGGCCGAGGAACTCGGAGTCAATCTGCTTTACGCCGGCCACTACGCCACGGAAACCTTCGGAGTGAAGGCCTTGGCCGCCTCGCTGGCCCGTCAATTCGGGCTCGACTGGTCGTTCTTACATAGGCCGACAGGTTTGTGAACCAATCGATTGAGCCGGAAAAGCAACTGGTACGGGCGGCGGGAATCGAACCCGCGTTTCAAGCTTGGGAAGCTCACGTTCTGCCATTGAACCACGCCCGCCACGCGGCCGTGACGATGCCCGGAATCCTTGATGAATCAAGCTTTTCCCGCGAGGTTCAGCGATCTGAAATAAATCGCGTGATCAGGCAAAAAAAACTTGCTAGGCCCTCCGTGAGGCGGTTTCATTGCTCCCGAAAGCGCGGGCATAGCTTAATGGTAAAGCCCTAGCCTTCCAAGCTAGACACGCGGGTTCGATTCCCGCTGCCCGCTCCACTTGCATTTCCCAACCCCAAATCCCCACATGAAAAGAACCGTTTTCCTTGCCCTTGTCAGTACCGCCCTGGCTCTCCCGGCTTCGGCTGAGGTGGATTGCATCACTCTTTCGCAAACCGTGAAAAACTCGGTGGCGGCTGATCAGTCAAAGGTTCTTGAAATCGTGACCAAAGAGGTCTCCGCCGCCTCTTCCTGCGCCTGTGAGATCGTCAAGGCCGCCATCGAAGGTGCCGGTGCCAAGCCGGAAACCGTCGCCGCCATCGTCGAGGCCGCCATCAACGCCGCACCGGACCAGATCCGCATGATTGCCCAGTGCGCCGTGGCGGTCGCCCCCGACGCGCTTGCCGAAGTTCAGGCGGTTCTTGCCAAGTTCGACCCGAACACCGGCGAGTCTGTCACCAGCGCCAAGGATGCCAAAGCCCCCGCCGGTGAAGTGGCCGCCATGCCGAATCCGCTCGATTTCCCCGGCACCGGTCCCGTTGGCCCCACTCCCGGTGGCCCCGGCGGATTTCCGCTTATCCCGATTTTCCCGCCGGTGATCATCAATCCGCCCCAGGTTACCGAGGTGAATCCCTGAACCCTGCCGATTTCCGCCACTTTCCACCCTGACACCCGCACCCATTATCGTTATGAAACACCGAATTCCGTTCTGTCTCTTTGGCCTGTTGTCGGCAGGTTCCGCCGCAGCCCAAGGACTCTACTACGTTGGTTCCGAGGCCCAGGAATCCTCCCCTCTGAGATGGGTGGTTGGTGTCAGCGCCATCTATGACGATAACGTGGCTCCGGGTGCTCTGGATGCGACCGGCCGTCCGGTCGATGAGGACTCCTTCGGAATCAATCCCTATGTCGGTGCCTCCATCGTCAGCATCACCCCCCAGACCACTTGGGATCTGTATGCCCGCCTTGGCCTGATCTACTACTTTGACGCACCGGACTACGTTGACGATGTCAACAGCCAGTCCCGTGTCGGTTTCAACCTGACCCACCGCTTTTCCGAGCGCTTGCGCTTCTCCAGCCGCAACTTCGTTTCATACGAACTGGAGCCCGATTATTCCTATGGCTATGCCTCCACCCGCAGCGTGGGCGAGTATTTCTACTGGCAGACCGACAACTCCGTCGGTTACCGCTGGACCGAACGCTTCGCCACCTACACCGGCCTGCGTCTCACCGGCATGAATTACACGGATGTCGATAACAATGACCGCTTCACTTGGGGGGCGTACAATCAGTTCCGTTATCAATTGAGCCCGCAAACGGTGCTCACCGCCGACTACCGTTACGCGCAGACCTACGGTGACGGATACGCTTCGGATTCCAGCAGCCATTACGTGCTTGGTGGTGTTGAACATCGCTTCAGCCCAACGACCATTGGCATCCTGCGGGCGGGTGCGCAATTCCGCGACTCTGAGGATGGTGGCAGCGCGAGCAGCCCCTACATGGAGTTTG
This sequence comes from uncultured Luteolibacter sp., assembly GCA_964554865.1. Taxonomy (GTDB): domain Bacteria; phylum Verrucomicrobiota; class Verrucomicrobiia; order Verrucomicrobiales; family Akkermansiaceae; genus Luteolibacter. The sequence goes on from CAZKQK010000005.1 coordinate 46,976, forward strand.
CGCTGAACTCCCAGATCAACACCCAGTTCCGCGTCCGTTCCTTCGCCCGTTACGGCATTGAGGACTATGACACGGTTCAGGGTCTCGATATGAACGCGCCGTTCAACGGTTTTTCCGATACGCTTGTCGAGTATGACGACCGCCAGACCTTCCGTCTGGGTATCACCGCCGACTATGCCTTCTCCCCGATGTTCTCGGTCTTCGGTGGCATTGACTACATCCCGACTTCCTATCAGGACGGCCGCTGGATTCAACGGCCGGGCGAGGTCAACCCCGGATCGATTCCGGACGTGGATGAGGACATTTTCAGCGCCTACATCGGCCTGTCGGTCAGGTTCAACGACTACCTCACCGGCACCGCTTCCTACACCTTCACGAATTCCAACTCGGACATTGTCGGACGTGACTACGACCGCAATCGCTTCAGCATCGGCGTGAGCGCCGAATTCTGATCCTTTCACGGACATTCAAACCGATAACCCGAACCATTCATTCGATTCAGGCGATCCGATGCTCCCGCAATGATTTTCATTGCGGGAGCTTTTGTTTCGACTGGAATTTCAACAAAAGTGTGAAACCATACGCCCCATGAACCCATCCGCTCCGAATCAGAATGAGGCCGCGCTCCACGCGGTCGACTACTGGCAGGTCATCAAGAATCGCTACGGCATCATCCTGCTGACCTTGCTTCTCGTGTTTATGACCGCCGCGGTCATCACCTACGTGATGCCCAAGAAATACGAAAGCGAGGCCCGCATCGAAGTGAAGCCGCGCAGTGGCGGCATGTCCCCTCTGGGCACGATGATGACCGAGGCTTCCGGCGCCAACCGCATGACCCCCCAGTTCTTCGGCACCGAGTTCGAGAAAATCAAAAGCCGGAACGCCCTCGAAAAAGTCGTCGATAATCTGGAACTGGTGAACCGTTGGAACACGGACAAGGAAGGTGCGCTTGCCCAGCTCAAGGGTATCGTGAACACCCAGAACATCCGTGGAACCGACCTCATTTCGATCCGCGTCCGCCACACCAACAAGGTCGATGCGCGTGACGTAGCCGACGAGGTGGCCAGGGCCTACAAGCAGTATCGGAACGAAATCGAAAGCCGCGAGGCCGGGCGTCAGCTTCAGGAACTCAACAAGGCTGTCAGGGACCAGGAGGACAAGGTGGAGGAACGGCGGAAGGTCCTCGCGACCATCGTCCGCACCAAAGGCATCATCTACCGCGGTCAGGACTCCCTCTACAGCCAGGCCGGAGTGGACGAGGATATTGGGGCGAAGTCGGCATTAAAGTCTTTCTACGATCTGGAACACGAGAAAATGCAGCTTGAAAGCCAGATCAGCACCTTGCTCAAGGTCGAAAGCGATCAACTGATGGTTTATGCGGCGGATTTGAATTTGCCGAACAACATCATCCGCACGCTTTACCCCCAGTATATCGAGGCCATGCGGCAGTTGAACAGTTATAGGCTGAACGGCCTTGGCGACCGGCATCCGACTGTTCTCGCCGCAAATGACCAGATCGACAAGATGAAGAAGAATCTCGACGAGGGAGTGGTCAATCTCCGGGCCACCTTGAAGGCCCAGTTGGATTTGGCGACCGAGAGGCTCAAGAGCGTCGAATCCATGCGTGATGATACCAAAGAGGAGGCGATCAAGAAGGGACTCGACGCCCAGGATTACGTGGATGCGAAGCGCGAGTTCGAGAACGATCAGGAGCTTCTCCAGCAGATGAGGCTGAAGAAAACCGGTGAGGAAATCTCACTCCGGATTCCCAAGGAAAGCGTCGAGGTTCATGATCAGCCGATCGTTTCCAACAGCCCCGTGAGTCCGAACGTGACCCTGAACCTGGTCCTTGGCGCGGTGGTGGGTTTGATTTTCGGAGTCGGCATCGCCTTCTTCCTCGAATACCTTGATACCTCGGTGAAGAGCCTTGAGGATGTCGAGCGCTACCTCCAGGTGCCGGTGCTCGCCGTCATTCCCAAGGATGTCGGCATCCTTCACAAGCAGAGTGGCATGAGCCCGGATGCGGAGGCCTACCGGATTCTTCGGACGAACATCGAGTTCAACCGCAAGAACCCCGAGGACAACGCGATTACCGTGGTTTCCGGCGGTGCCGGCGAAGGAAAGTCCACCACGCTGGTCAACCTCGCCTATATCTGCGCCCAGGGCGGTTACACCACCCTGATGATCGACGCCGACCTTCGCCGCCCGCGACTTCACACCTTCTTCGACATCAACAACTCGGTCGGTCTGACCAATTACCTGACCACCGAGCTGATGCTCGAGGACGTGATTCTCCAGACACCGGTGGACAATCTTTACTTCATGCCATCGGGCATTCTCCCTGCGGACGCCGCCGGCATCCTGAACTCCCGCCGCATGTCCGAGCTGGTTCAGGATGTGAAGCAGCGCTTTGACCTGGTGCTGGTGGACAGCCCGCCGATTCTCGGGGTGAGCGACGCCTCGGTGCTCGCGAGCGAGGTGGATCTCACCATGCTGGTCATCCAGCACCGCAAGCTGCCACGCAACATGCTGCTGCGCGTGAAGCAGGCGGTCGAAAACGTGGGTGGCCATGTCATCGGCGTGGTTCTCAACAACGTGGATGTCCGCAGTGACAGCCAGTATCAATATTACACCAGCTACTACACCTATTACGCTCCGGCCGAGGCCCAGGTGGGGCCGCCGGTGGCAAGCCAGTCGGCCGCACCGGCCAAAGCCCAGCCGCAGTCACCGTCCCGCGGCAACGATTCGGAGCTATACTGAAAACCAAACCCCTGAAAACCATGTTCACACGTCGTTTCCTCACCGTGTTCGCCGCTCTCCTCTGCCTGATGGCGGGGGCGGCCGCGCAGATCCAACCGGGTCGCGCGATCCAAATCACCGTTTCCGGCGTTCCTCCGGAAGAAAAGACCCGCTTCGATCCCATCTATCCGGTCTCCGAGTCCGGCATGATCAACATGCCGTTCATCGGTCAGGTTCGCGCCGCCGGGCTGCGTGCCGAGCAGTTGGCCATTTCCCTGCAGGATCGCTACAAGACCGCCCAGATATACACCAATCCCACCTTCCAGGTCATCGATTCGAGCGCGAAGACCCTGGAAGAACAAGTGGTCTACGTTGGTGGCCAGGTGCGAAGGACCGGCCCGGTTTCCTACAATCGCACTCTCACGCTCTACCAAGCCATCCAGGCCGCGGGTGGGGCGACCGAATTCGGCAGCATGAAGCGGGTCAAACTGTTCCGCGGCGGCAAACAGAAACAGTATGATCTGTCACAGGCACAATTCATGCACATCCCGCTGGAGCCGAATGATACGATCGAAGTCCCGCAAAAAACGATTACCGGCGGTTGACCCCGCCGCGAGAGATGATTGTGATTCGGCATTCGCCCGGTCCAAACGCCCATGAAGCCGCCACCGAGTCTGGTTCTATCGGTCGTTTGCGCGGCGATGGCTCCACTCGGGCTTTCCGCTGCGGAAATCCCGGCTGTTCCCCTCGCCAATCTTGGTGCGGAGAATTTCCGCGCCCGCAAGGATGCGGAAGCTGAAATCCTCGCTTGGGCCCGCCAGCGCCCCGGGCCGGCGACGGATGCCGTATTCGAGCATTCCCGCACATCTCCCGATCCGGAGATTCGGGAGCGCTGTCTGTCCATCCTGCGGGATTTGGTTGCTGACGAGTATCTCCGGGACGGCGAGGGCTATATTGGCATCCGCATGCAGGATGAAATGGCGAATGTCCCCGGAGATCCCAAGGCTCGTGGCGCGATCCGTGTGATGCAGGTTGTCGCCGGCTCGGTCGCCGAAACCGCCGGCCTTCGCCTCAATGACCTGATCGTGGGTCTTAACGATGAGGTCTGGCACAATGACGCCATTTCCGTTGCCTTCGGCGAGCGGATCCGCCGCTTCAAGCCGGAGACGACGGTTCGCCTCAAGATCCTGCGGGAAGGCAATCCGATCGAGGTGCCGGTCAAGCTCGGCAGGCGCCCCTTGTTTGCGGGAAATCCCTTCCTTGAGCAGACCGAGGAGGAAATTGCCGAAGCGGAAAAAGCCGCCCAAGCCGCCCATTTCCGGCGCTGGCTGGAACAGCGGAGAACCCGCAAATAGCATCGTGCGCCGTTTTTTGGGGATCGACATTCGGAAAACCCGTGGCATTTTTCTGAAACATTCCGACAACCTTCCCGTTTGACCCACATGACTCACACCTGGTTTCGAAGCGCGGCGGCGGCCGTATCACTCATGGCCCTCTCGCACCCGGCGGCCGCCCAGCAGGCCGACTTCAACGAGGTTGGCAAGCAGATGGCCATCATGCTGCAGAACAGCCACTTCGCAAGGCTGCCCTTCAATGAGGAGATGAGCCGGCGCTTTCTCGATGTCTACCTGAAGAGCCTCGACTTCCAGCGGCTGTATTTCAACCGGCAGGACGTGGACCGTTTCTCGGCGGAGTATGGAAACAATCTCCACAACCTGCTGCTTCAGGGAAAATGCATGGCTGCGGCCACGGACATCTATCGGGTCTTTGAACAGCGCGTCGGGCAGCGGGTGGCCCAGGCGGAGAAACTCCTCAGGGACGGGAAGTTCGACTTTGAGGCCAGGGAGGAAGTCATGATGAGCCGGAAGAACGCGCCCTGGCCGAAGGACGAGCGCGAGGCGGCGGATCTCTGGCGCAAGCAGATCAAGGAAGCGGTGCTCGGCGAGACCCTGCGCCGCGAAGTGATCTCCAAACTCGCCAAGGAACAGGGCAAGGACGATCCCGGCATTGATGACCGCAGCCCCACTGACAAGGTTTCGCTGCGCTACAAGCGCTTTCTCGCCAGCGTGAAGGACGTGGACGAGGAGGAAATCGCCAACTATTTCCTCAGCGCCGTGGCGAGCGCCTATGATCCCCACACCGATTACATGAGCTTCCGCGAAATGAACCGTTTCAAGGACGGGATGAAAAACGAACTGGTGGGGATCGGAGCCCTGCTTCAGGGCGAGGAGGACGGGGCGACCAAGATCAAGGGCATCGTGGTCGGCGGCCCGGCCGACCGTGAAGGCGCTCTGAAGCTCAATGACCGCGTCGTGGCGGTGGATACCCTCAACACCGGCAAGGCGGAGGACATGACGGATATCATGTTCATGAAGATCGACAAGGTCGTTGATCTGATCCGCGGCAAGGAGGGCACCACCGTGGCCCTCAAGGTCGAGCCGGCCGGCGGTCCCTCGGGTGAGACGAAGCTGGTGCGCATCCAGCGCGGCAAAGTGGAAATGAAAGACGAACAGGCCAGTGGTGAGGTGATCCGGCTGAGTGATGGCAAGGACGGCCCGCTTAACCTGGGGGTTATCACCCTGCCTTCGTTTTACGCGGATTTCGAGGAAGGCAAAGTCCGCTGTTCGGTGGACGTCGAGCGTATTCTCAAGCGCCTGATGGAGGAAAAGATCGACGGACTGGTTCTCGATCTCCGCAACAATGGCGGCGGATCACTGGAGGAGGTTCGCCGGATGACCGGGTTTTTCATCGGCCGGGGACCGGTGGTGCAGGTAAAGAACACCCTCTCCCAGACGGTTGTTAAGGATTCGGAAACCGGCAAGCCGATCTATGGTGGCCCGATGGTGGTGCTGACGGACAAGAGCAGCGCCTCGGCCAGCGAGATTCTCGCCGGCGCCCTTCAGGATTACAACCGTGCCGTGGTGGTGGGCGAGTCCTCCACCTTTGGCAAGGGGACCGTCCAGCAGCCGATGGACATCGGCCGCATGCTGCCGCTTTTCGCCAATCGCAATCGCGCCGGATTCCTCAAGGTCACAATCCAGAAGTTTTATCGCCCGTCGGGTTCCTCCACCCAGATGGATGGTGTCGTCTCGGACATCCAGGTGCCCAGTCTCACGGACGCGCTTGATGTCGGCGAGGCCTATCTCGACAACGCTCTGCCGCACGACCGAATCCGAAGGGCTGCCGATTTCAAACCGCTCGACCCCCTCGTTCTGTTCATGCCGCGTCTCAAGGAGTTGAGTCTCGAACGCATCAAAACCTGCAAGGACTTCTCCTACGTCATTGAGGATGTGATGAAGGCCAAGGACCGGATCAAGGCGAACACCGTTTCCCTCAATATCGATGATCGCCGCAACGACATTGCCGAATCGGACTCCAGGCAGAAAGAGCGGAACGCCGAACGGCGCGCGCGGTTTGACAAAATCGCCGCCGAAGACAAGAAGCGTTTCAGGTTCTTCCGTATCACCCTGGATGACCTTGAGAAGGGCGCGGATCTCAAGACTTACGATCCTGCAGATGAAAGCGGGGATTACATGCGCCGGGCCAAGGATGAAACCGAAGACCTCGACGAGACCCCCAAATGGCCGACCGGGCTCGACCCTGTGAAGCGCGAGGGGCTCATGGTCCTCAAGGATCTGGTGGAACACACCGAGAGCGCCAGAATGGCGGGTGTGATCAAGTAGGTTTGCCGGGCGGGAAAACATGCCGGATATCTTCGAGAACCTGGCCAGCGTGCGGGAGCGAGTCGTTGCCGCCTGTGCGCGGGCCGGGCGCGATCCCTCGTCGGTGGAGTTGCTGGCGGTGTCCAAAACGTTCCCCGCCGAAGCCGTGCGCGAGGCGGCGGAGGCCGGGCAGTCGGTGTTCGCCGAGAGTCGCCTGCAGGAGGCCGAACCCAAAATCGCGCTCCTGCCCGGAGACTTGAAATGGCATTTCATCGGGCGCGTCCAACGCAACAAGGTGCGGCGCATGCTGCCTCTCTTCGAGGTGATTCACGCGGTGGATTCGCTGCGACTCGCCGAATACATGAATGGAGTGGCCGCCGAACTGGGGCTCTTCCCGAGGGTTTTTCTCCAGGTCAACATCGGTGGGGAGTTGTCAAAAGGCGGTTTTGAGAAAGAGGAACTGCCCGGGGAAATCGAAACCCTGCTCACACTCCCACGGCTCGCCGTGGAGGGCCTGATGTGCATTCCGCCGGAGGTTGACGAGCCGGAGCGGGCGCGCCCCTGGTTTGCCGAGTTGCGTGAGCTTCGCGATGAACTTGAATCGGGAACCGGCACCCGCCTTCCCGGCCTCAGCATGGGCATGAGTGGAGACTTCGAGGCTGCCATCGGCGAAGGTGCCACCCACGTGCGGGTGGGGTCGGCGATTTTCGGCAACCGGGCGTATCGGGTGGACGGGGAACCGGGATGATTCCAGATTCGGCCATGCCCTTGCGCCTGATCAACGCCGTCGCGATAGGAAACGAACTGGCCCTGGCCTTTTCGGACGGGGTCGAAGCCTATCTCCCGCTGCCGATGCTCCGCCGCGCCTGCCCCTGCGCCGCGTGCCAGGGCGAGCCGGATGCCTTGGGCAGGGTGATCCGGCCGACAGTCGAGTACCGCGCCGGCGCCTTCGGTTTGCAACGCCTTGATACGGTGGGCGGCTATGCCATCCAGTTGTTCTGGGCGGACGGGCATTCCACCGGCATTTACTCATTCACCTATCTCCGCAGGCTGGCCGATATGTCGGCGATGTGATAACTCATCACCAAGCGCATGGTTTCCGCCCTAGATGAAATCCGGACCACCGGCCTGCTGCCCGAGCGCGACACGGCCGCGCTGGCGGAGGCCGGCTTTGGCACGGTGGACTCGTTGCTGAACCATCTGCCAAGGCGTCACGAGGACCGCAGGAGATTCGACCGGTTTCCCAATCAGGCGACGGATCGCGCGGTATGCGCCCGCGGCACGGTGGTGGATGCCGGCAGGCGCTCGTTTGGTGGCGGAAAGGGATTCTTCGAAGCCTTGATCCTCGATGGCGAGGGCGGCGTGTTCGGTTCGGGCAAAATCACCTGCCGCTGGTTCAACATGCCCTTCATCCACCGGGTGATCGCCACAGGCCAGGATCTGGTCGTTTACGGGAGGGTAAAGGAATCCAACGGGCGTCTGGTCATCGATCACCCGGAATTCGAAATCATGCGCGATGATGACGGCGGCGGGGATTCGATCCATGTCGAGCGGATTGTCCCGATCTATAGAAACATCAACGGCATCCCCCAGCGCCGGCTGCGCGAGATCATCTATCTGTTTCTCGCGCAAACCGATCCCGCCACCCTGCCGGATTTTCCGGCAGGTGGCGTGATATCCTCGCGCGCGGAGGTTCTGCGAAAAGTTCACTTCCCTGGTGAAATGGCCGAGGCGGAAGCCGCGCTGCGGATACTCGCCCTTGAGGAGTTCTTCGCCATGCAACTCAACGCCGCCTGGCGCAAGGAACGCCATCGGGGACTACCCGGCCGGGTACTCGGCAGGAAAACCACGCTCCTCACCGCGTTCTATCACAGCCTGCCTTTTGATCTGACAGACGCGCAGAAGCGATCCATTCGCGAGATTCTCGCCGACATGCGGGATCCCCGGCCCATGAACCGCCTGCTGCAAGGCGATGTGGGCGCGGGCAAAACCTTCGTCGCAATGGCGGCCATGCTGCTGGCGGTGGATTCCGGCTGCCAGGCCGCGCTGATGGCTCCCACCCAAATCCTGGCCGACCAGCATTTCCTGACTTTCCGCCGCTGGCTGGAACCCCTGGGCGTGAGGCTTTCCCTGCGCACGGCCAATCGCAGCGCAAGCTCCGCTCTGGAGCTTGCCGGCGAACCCCAGATCGTCATCGGCACCCATGCCTTGCTTTACGATGACGAGACCTTCCATGACCTCGGGCTGGTAGTCATCGATGAGCAACACAAGTTCGGCGTCGCCCAGCGTGCCGCGCTCATCGGCCGTGGCACCGTGCCGGACGTGCTGGTGATGACCGCCACGCCGATTCCACGGACACTGGCCATGACCGTGTATGGCGATCTGGACGTTTCCGTGCTCGATGGCAAACCGCCGGGCAGGGGAGGGGTGACCACCGCCGTGCGCGTGGAACCCAAACAGCGGGACGTGACCGATTTCGTCAAAAGGCACCTGGCCGATGGACGCCAGGCCTATCTGGTCTATCCGCTCGTCGAGGAAAGCGAGGCCCTCAAAGCGGAGTCCGCCACCGAAGCCCACGCGAAGTGGCGGAAACGTCTGCCTTCTTTCGAGATCGGCCTCCTCCATGGTCGCCTCAAGCCCGAGGAAAAGGACCGGATGATGGAGCGTTTCCGCCAGGGGGAGATTCACGCGCTGGTCTCCACCACCGTCATCGAAGTGGGGGTGGACGTTCCCAACGCCACCGTCATGATCCTCCATCACGCCGAGCGCTTCGGCCTCGCGCAAATCCACCAACTCCGCGGCCGCATCGGCCGGGGCGGGCACAGGGGATACTGCATCCTGCTCACGGATGGCGGAAACACGGAGGCGGTGGAACGGCTCAAGGTGCTCGAACGCAGTGCCGACGGTTTCGAAATCGCCGAGGAGGATCTCCGCCTGCGCGGCCCGGGAGACGTTTTGGGCACGATGCAAAGCGGCCTTTCCGGTTTCCGTTTCACCGCGTTTCTAACCGATACCGAACTGCTCCGCGAGGCTCGCGCCCTTGCCGACAAGGTCCTTTCCGAAGACCCGGGACTCAATGGCCGGCACCGTGGCCTCCGCGACCTGCTGCGGGATGAAACCGTCCACCCGCAACTGCCGGGCGGGGCCTGATGGCGCATCGGAACTTCAAGCTTCGCGCTTTTTCACGCCCGCCTTGCCTTGCATGCCCGCCCGGCTATCGTCGGCCCCTCTCTCCATGACACCATTCCTGCGGAAAATCCTCGGAATGAACTGGGTGCTCGTCCTTGTGATGTACGGGCTCCTGATCTTCGGCGTGTTCATGATCGAGAGCGCCGCCCGCCACCTGTCGGTGTCCAAGAGCGTGCTCGAGCAATTCGGCAGCGCGGGGGCCTACTATGCGTGGATGCAGAAAAACTGGATTCTGGTGGGCTCGGTGGCCTACTTCGGCGCGGCTTTCATCGATTACCGGTGGATCCGCTGGCTCGGTATTCCGTTTTACCTGTTGAGCATGGTGGCGCTTTACCTCGCGGTGCTGCAGAATGACAGGGTTCACCGTCTGACGCTCGGCGGCTTCAGTTTCCAGCCCGCACAGCTCGCCGTCGCGGCGGGCATCCTGTTGGTCGCGTGGGCGGTTCAGGATCTGCCCAGGCTTCACCGCTGGTTCGGCGCTCCATTCGCGCGCATCGCGATGATTGGCATCCTGATCGCCATTCCGTTCCTGATGGTGATGAAAATGGGGGACATGGGTTCCGCCCTCGTTTGGATACCGGTGGCCGTGGTGGCCCTGATCATCGGCGGCGCACCCTTCCGCTATCTTTCGTTCATGGGGCTGGTCGCGGCCGGGCTGTTGCCTCTCATGTATTTCATCGCGCTGCCGATCATCTCGCCCCGCGGTCCGGAACGGATCGATACCTGGCTGCGAATGATGCGCGGGCAGGAGGTGGACATCACCGACGAAGGCTATGCCGGCCACTATATCTCCATGGCCGTGGGCAAGGCCGGATGGAAGGGTACCGGGTGGAAGGCCACGGTGGGCGAAAACTCGATCCTCGCGAAGGGTTTCATTCCGAACGACACCGCCCACAACGACTACATCTTCGCGGTGATCGCCGAGGAACTCGGATTCCGCGGCAGCCTGTTGTTGCTCACCGCCTTCGCGCTGCTGCTCATCCAGTGCCTCTTCATCGCGTTTTACAGCCGCGACATGATGGGGCGCCTGCTGGTCTGCCTCGTCGTCGCCCTCTTCTTCGCACACGTCTTTGAAAGCATCGGCATGTGCGTGCTGCTCCTGCCGATCACCGGCATTCCGCTGCCGCTGGTGAGCTACTCGGGAACCTTCGTCGTCATCTGCATGATGCTCCTCGGCATGGTCCAGAGCGTCTGGATCCACCGCAACGCCAAACCCCAGCCGGTGGGAAAACCGGCGGAGGATTGAAAATCCCCCGGTTTTCCCGGATTGTCGGCGTTTTCAAGGCTTGCCCGCCACCGCCCGGGGCGGTAAACGCGCGCCGCCATGGCCAAGAAACCGGTAGTTCTGATCATTCGTGACGGTTGGGGATTCAATCCAGGAGGGCGGGAAACCGCCGAAAAGGACGGCAATGCCGTACTGCTCGCAAACACGCCATTCCACGACGAATCGTTGGCGAATCACCCGAAGGGTTTTCTCAGCGCCTCGGGACTCGATGTCGGACTGCCTGACGGCCAAATGGGGAACTCCGAAGTGGGCCACCTCAACCTTGGCGCGGGTCGCATCGTCTATCAGGACCTCACCCGCATCAACAAGGCCATCGGCGACGGCTCCCTTGCCGACAATCCCGTTTTCAAGGAGGCCGTGGAAAAGGCCAAAAACTCGCGCCTTCATTTCATCGGCCTGGTCTCTGACGGCGGTGTCCACTCCCACCAGGAGCAACTCATCGCCATGGTCGGACTCGCAAGCAAGGCCGGAGTGAGGGACATCATGATCCATGCCATCACCGACGGCCGCGACACCTCGCCGACCGGTGGCGAGGCATTCATCGCCAAGGTCGAGGACGAGGCCGGAAAATGCGGCGCCCGGATCGCCACCGTGGTCGGACGCTACTTCGCCATGGACCGCGACAAGCGCTGGGACCGCGTGAAACTCGCCTGGGACGCCATCGTCCTGGGCAAGGGCGAGAAACGCGAGATCCTCGCCAGCGAGGCCGTGGCCGATTACTACCGCCAGGACAAGACCGACGAGTTCATGCCCGCCATGATCTTCGCCGAGCCCGATGCCCGCCGCGTGCGCGATGGCGATGTGATCCTCTTCTTCAACTTCCGCTCGGACCGCGCACGCGAACTTTCGGAGGCCTTCCTGCTGCCGGATTTCCCGGGCTTTGACCGCACCTTCGTTCCCAAGGTTCACTACGTCACCCTAACAGAATACGACAAGACCTTCGGCCGCCCGATCGTCTTCGGCCCGCAGACGCTGGAAATGGGGCTTGGCGAGACGGTTTCCGCCGCAGGCAAAAACCAGATGCGCATCGCGGAAACCGAAAAATATCCGCACGTCACCTACTTCTTCAATGGCGGCGTGGAACAACCCTACCCGGGCGAGGACCGCTTCATCATTCCCTCGCCCAAGGATGTGCCCACCTATGACTTCAAGCCGGAGATGAGCGCCCCACAGGTGACCGAAACCGTGCTTTCCAAACTCGCCGGCTACGATCTGGTGATCCTCAACTTCGCCAACCCCGACATGGTCGGCCACACCGGCGTGGTCGAAGCCGCGATCAAGGCGGTGGAAACCATCGACGCCGGCGTCAAGGCCATCGTCGAGGAAACCCTGCGCCTCGGCGGCAAGCTGCTCATCACCGCGGACCACGGCAACTGCGAATACATGCGCAACTCCGATGGCTCACCCAACACCGCCCACACCACCAACCTGGTGGAAATCATCTACGTGGCCAAAGACTCCGGCGGCGCCACCATCCGCGACGGCATCCTCGCCGATGTCGCCCCCACGCTGCTCGACATGCTCGGCCTCGAAAAACCCGCGCAAATGAGCGGCTCCAGCCTGCTGGTCCGCAAGTGAGGCCGCCCGGCCCGGATTGCGTGACCGCGGGATTCTCCTGTCTCATCGGCGATTTCCGGTTTCATGGGTAGTTGGCCCCTCCGAGACGAAGTTTGCCGCTTCTAGCCAAGCTTTCCCGTCACCGCCTTCGCGACCTCGCGGAACGCGGCGGAGACCTTGTTGAGTGCGGGATCAAGCAGGGCCACCGGGTGGCCGGAGTCGCCGCCTTCGCGGGTGGGGACATCGATGGGGATGCGGCCCAGCAGCGGCACGCGCAGTTCCTCCGCCTCGCGCACGCCGCCGCCCTCGCCGAAGAGATGGTAGCGCTTGCCGGCGTCGCACTCGAACCACGCCATGTTTTCTATCAGGCCGAGGATGGGCACGTTCACTTTCTCGAACATCGAGACCGCCTTGCGGGCGTCGATCAGCGCCACCTCCTGCGGAGTGGTCACGATGATCGCGCCGTCCACCGCCACGGTTTGCACGATGGTCAGTTGGATGTCGCCTGTTCCCGGCGGCAGGTCGAGCACCAGATAGTCGAGATTCTCCCATGCCACCTGGCGGAGAAACTGCTGGGTGTAGCGCGTGGCCATCGGGCCGCGGACGATCACCGGCGAGCGGTCTTCCAACAGGAATCCCATCGACATCAGTTGGATGCCATGGGCGATGACCGGGATGATCTCGTCGCGATCATTCGCAAGCGGACGCTCGTTGGAACCGAACATCTGGGCGACGGACGGGCCGTAGAGGTCGCAATCGCAGAGTCCCGCCTTCGCTCCGCCGGCGGCGAGCGCCACGGCGAGATTGGCGGCCACGGTGGATTTGCCCACGCCGCCCTTGCCGGAGGCCACGGCGATGATGTGTTTCACTCCCGGGATCGAGGACTTGCCGACCGCACCCGCCGCAGCGCCCGGGGCCGGAGCGTCCTTCACCTCGATTTCCACCTTCAAGGCGCCCACATCCGGCAGGGGATCGAGCACCTCGTGGCAAGCCCGGAAAATCCGCTCCGGCACCTGCGGATCGCGGGTCTGGATCTCGATTTTCACCAGCGTCAGTCCGGGTTCGCATCGCACGTCCTTGACCAGACCGAATGACACAATGTCCCGGGAAAAACCGGGGTAACGCACCTGTTTGAGAGCTTCTCGGATGAAATCGGGATTCATGGGCGGCGGGATTCTCGCCGTTTCCCGGCGGGGCGCAAGCGCGGGCCGAGATCGGGCTCGAACTTGCCCGGGCAAACCGTTCGTGTGTTTTTCGCGTATGTCGGCCAAGACCATCGCCCTGGAAATCGATGCCTGTGAAAAACTCCGCGCCCATCCTCGAAAAATCAGTTCCTTCAGTGGTTCCGGATCGCTGAAACGGATTCGAACTCCGGATCTCGTGATGAACTGCGGATGGGGGGTTGACGGAGGCTTGCGGCGGCCCGAATACTTCCGGCCTCACCTTTCCCGATCATCCATGGAAAACGTCATCGTCATCGGCACCGGCTGCGCGGGATACACCGCCGCGATCTACACCGCACGCGCGAATCTCAGCCCGCTGCTGCTCTCCGGCGCCCAGCCCGGCGGCCAGCTCACCACCACCACCGAGGTCGAGAATTTCCCCGGTCACCCGGACGGGATCATGGGACCGGAACTGATGATACGGATGCAGGCCCAGGCGGAGAAATTCGGGGCCCGCATCGCGTGGGCCAGCGTGGAATCCGTCGAGCGCCGAGCGGATGGCTCGTTTCTCCTCAAGGCGGGCGAACAATCGTTTGAGGCGAAAACGGTCATCGTCGCCACCGGAGCCGCGCCGCGCCATCTGGGCCTGTCGAATGAAAAGGAACTGATCGGCCACGGCCTGACCTCCTGCGCCACCTGCGACGGAGCCTTTTACCGCGATGTTCCGGTCTGCGTGATCGGCGGCGGGGACAGCGCCTGCGAGGAGGCGGATTTCCTCACCCGCTTCGCCAGCCGGGTGTATCTCATCCACCGGCGCGACGAACTCCGCGCCTCGAAAATCATGGCGGACCGCGTGCTCGCCAACCCGAAGATCGAACCGGTCTGGAACTCGACGGTCAGCGAATACCTCACCGACGAAAAAGGGGAAATGCGGGCGGTGCGCCTGAAAAACCTCGTTTCCGGCGCGGAGATCGAGCTGGAGGTCGCCTGCGTCTTCGTCGCCATCGGCCATGTTCCGAACTCCGGTTTCCTTGGCGACCTGGTGGACGTCGATGAAAACGGCTACATCCTCCAAACCCCCGGCCGGACCTCGACCAAGACCCCCGGTTTGTTCGCCGCCGGCGACGTGGCCGACCACTACTACCGCCAGGCCATCACCGCGGCGGGGCAGGGTTGCGCGGCCGCTCTTGAGGCGGAGCGCTACCTCAGCGGACACGCCTGATGCCGGTGCCTCGCGGGAACGTTTGCCAAACCTGCCGGAGGCGGCGGGTCAGAAGGTCTTCCGCAGATGTGACGGCAGGATGTTGAGCTGGTCGCGGTATTTGGCGATGGTGCGTCGCGCGACCTTGATGCCCTGGGCATCGAGAGCCTTCATGATGGATTCGTCCGAGAGCGGCTTCGCCGGGTTTTCCGCGGCGACGAGTTGCTGGATGGCCTCGCGCACGCCGGCATTGGAAACCTCGGCCCCGTCCTCGGTCTGGTAGCCGGTGGCGAAGAAGGAGCGCATTTCCATCAGGCCCTGAGGCGTGCGGATGAACTTCCCGGCGACGGCGCGCGAGACGGTGGTGGCGTGCATGCCGAGTTCGTCCGCGATTTCATTCATCGTCAGCGGCCGCAGGAAACGGGGGCCCTTGCGGAAAAATTCCGGTTGATGCTCGATGAGCTTGTGGGCGATGGCGAGGATGGTTTCCTGCCGCAGCGAGATCGAGCGGATCAGGCTCCGGCCGTCGCGGATCTGGTCGCGCAGAAACTGCCGCGCCTTGGCGTCCACACCGGTTTTGCCGATCATGTCCTTGTAGAAATCATTGATGCGCAGGTTGGGCAGGTGTTCGCCGGTGAGCTTGGCCTCAAGCCGCCCTTCCTCGCCGCGTTCGATGATGACATCGGGAAGGATGTAGGGGTTTCCGGTGGGATCGAAATCGCCGCCGGGATTCGGAGTGAGCCGGCCGATCCTCGACGCGGCCTCGGTGATTCTCTCGATGCTGGTGCCAAGCGCCTTGGCAATCTGCGGGTGGCGCTTTCTGGCCAGATCCTCAAGGTGATCCCGGACGATCCTGTATTCGATGGTTTCCTTGCCGCCCTTGCGTTCGAGTTGGAGCAGCAGGGACTCCGCGATGTTCGCCGCGCCGACCCCGGGCGGATCGAACGACCGGATGAGTTTGAGCGCCGCGTTGAGGTCGGCATGCTTGAGCCGCATGCGGACGCCGAGCTCCTTGGCGGGCAAATCGAGAAACCCGCGGCTGTCGAGATTGCCGAGGATCGCCTGGGCGGCCTCGCGCACACCGGGTTCGACCATCGAGAGATCGAGTTGCTGTTGCAAGTGCTGCTGGAGGGTCATCGGCGAGACGATCGAATCGTAGAGCCGTTGCCTGCGCTCCTCGTCCTCGTTGGTCCATGGCGGGGATTTGCCCTCCATGATCGAGCGATCCCGCCAGTCGTCGTCGGTTTCATTCAGGTAATCCAGCGAGTCCGCCTCCTCGGGATCCGGTCCCTCCTCGTCGAGTGAGATGGACTCGGTGATATCCTCCAATACCGGATTCGCCTCCAGCGCCTGACTGATGATCTGGGACAGCTCCATGGTCCCGGCCTGGAGGATTTCCAGGCTCTTGCGCATCTGGGGCGCGAGCGTCTGCTGCTGGGAAAGCGACTGATGGAGGTAAACGTCTGACATGGTGGCGGCGGAATCCCTGCCGCCGCGACGTTACTTTCAATTGGAGCGCTTGGAAGCAAAATCCATGCCATTTTCTAATAAATCGGATTCCCCCTTGCCCTCCATGGCCGGACAAACACTCCCCGTTGTTCGCGCGGCCGGGATTGATCGTTGCGCGTTCTTGAAAATCCGCCTAGGTTTTTCTCCGTCCACATGGTGAAACCCTCGCGAATCCGCCGGATTACCCTCGTCAGCCTGCTCGCCGGAGCAACGGTCTGTGCCCAGAATCCGGAAGCTCCCAATCTGGTCAGCGCCGTGCCCTCGTCGGCAGGGCTGGCGGTGTCCCCGCCTGAGGCACCCGTTGGCCGTGGGGCGGCGGATGCCGCGATCATCAACCGCAAGGACGCCCGGACCATCACGCTGAAGATCCCCGCGCCGCGCGGGATGATCGTGGACCGGGAGGGGGAGCCGCTGGCGCAAAACCAGGTGGCTTATCAGGTGGCGCTTCAGTTCAGCCAGTTCGAGAATGCCGACCGCGACTTCGTGGTCAACTGGGCGCGCACCCGGCTCGACGCGCTGCAGGCGCTGGTGAAAAACGCGGCGCCAAAGACCGATGACGAGCTTTACGACCATTACCGCCACCGCCGCTGGCTGCCGCTGCTGGTGACCGGGCAGCTGGGCGAGAAGGAGGCGAGGGATTTGGAATCGAGGCTGGGGCCCGGCCTGGTTCTCACTCCGCTTTACCGCCGCTACTATCCGCACGGCGAACTGGCCGCGCACTTCATCGGCTACACCGGCATCGTCGGCAAGCTGCCCACCGGCCCGATCAATTTCAACGAGCCGCTTTGGGAGGAATCCGAAGGACGCTCCGGTTTCGAGAAAATCTTCAACGCCCAGCTCACCGGTGATCCCGGGATGAAAAAGCTGCTCTTCGATGAAAACGGCAACAAGCTGCTCGAAGAACAGGTGAAGCGCCCGCGCCCCGGTGGCACGCTGGTCACCACCATCGATCTCAAGTGGCAGCAACTCGCCGAGAAAACCCTGCGCGACGGTTGTCGGCGGGGTGCTTTCGTGGTCATTGACGTGATCACCGGCGAAGTGCTGGTGATGGCCTCGCGTCCCTCGTTTGACCTCAACGCCTTCATCCCCGGCATCAGCGACGCGGACTTCAAGGCGCTCGAGGCCGATCCGTCCGCTCCCCAGTACGGCCGGGCCTTCCAGTCCGCCTATCCGCCGGCATCCGCATACAAACCGGTGGTTGCCCTTGCCGCGCTCAACAACGGGGTGATCAACGAGAAAACCACCATCTATTCCCCGGCGGCCCTGACCATTGGCAATACGGTGATGAAAAACTGGAGTTCCACGCCCGAGGGCTCCATCGACGTGAAACGCGCCATCGCCCGATCCTGCAACACCTGGTTCTATCAGGTCGGCATCGATGTGGGCCCCGCCGCCTTCCTCGGGCTTTCGCGTCGCCTTGGCTTCGGCGAGCGAACCGGCCTGCCGCTCATTGGCGAGACCCCGGGACTTGTGCCCAATGACGAATACATGCTCAGGCATCACAAGCGCCGCATCCTCAATGGCGACACGGCCAACCTATCCATCGGCCAGGGCTCCCTGCTTGCCTCGCCATTGCAGGTCGCCCAGGCCATGGCCGGCATCGCCAACGGCGGCGCGTTGCCCAAGCTCCACCTCATCCGCCAGGAGCAGGACACCCGCGGCCGTGTCATCCGCGCGCCACTCCCGGAACGGAAAAACTGGCTTGGTGTTGATGAAAAGGCCGTCTCGATCGTCCGCAAGGGCATGTCCGATGTTGTCAACTCCGGCGGCGGGACCGGCCGCAGCGCGGGATTGAGTTATACCACGTTATGCGGCAAGACCGGAACCGCCCAGTGGGGCGATCCGCGCAGGAAACAACGCCTCGCCTGGTTCGCCGGGTTTCTTCCCGCCGACAATCCCCGCTACTCCTTCGCCGTGCTGTATGAGGGACGTCCGGGCGAAACGGTGTCCGGCGGCAGGATGGCGGCGCCGATGGTCAAACGCTTCTTCGAGGGCATTAAAAATGATATCAAGGATACCATCGCCCCGCCGAAGAGGGCGCTCATCGTGGTGGACGAATCCGAGGGAACGGTCGCGCCCGAACTGCCTGCGGAAAACCCCGATGAGGAGGACGGAGTCAACAATCCTTCCGGAGTGAGGCCGATGAAGGCGATCCCGGTCGGGGTCGGGGAAGCCGGCGAGCCGGAGGAAGAACCGTTCATGGAGCCAATGGACGACATCGCCGAGCCCTACGATCAAGCCAGACCCCAACGCGCGTTGAGAGTCGGCAAGGACGAGGTCATCGAGGATGGCGTCGAGGAGCCGTGAAAGGTTGAGACGATTGCGAGGCAGCGCGGCGGTTTACGATTCCAGCCACACGGATTTCAGATAAGGCTCGTCGGTGAAGTCCGCCGGCATCGGCGAGTGGGTGGCCGCCATTGGCCGGGGCAGTCCACGCAACAACTGCCTTTCAAAAACCCCGGGCGTGATGCCGCGGAAATTCGTGCAACACAGCAGCCAGCCGCCGGGCGCGAGCAGTTCCGCCGCCAGCGCCGCGAGTTCGCCGAAGTTTTCCTCCACGCGGAACACCTTGCCCTTCTCATCGCGCGAGAAGGTGGGCGGATCCAGCACGATGCCATCGAAACTCCGGCCCTGTTTCGCGAAGCGGCGCAACCAATGGAAGGTGTCGCCCTTGCAGAAATGGTGCGCGGCGCAGTCCAGGTCGTTGAGTGCGAAGTTCCGCTTCGCCCAGTCCAGATACGGCTGCGAGAGATCGAGTGTGGTGGTCTCCGCGCCGGAGCGTGCCGCCGCCACCGAAAACGCGCCGGTGTAGGCAAAGGTATTCAGCAGCTTCAGCCCCGGCCGCATCCGGCGGGCGACCTCCGCGCGGTTGTCGCGTTGATCGGGGAAAATCCCCTGCGAGTAGCCGGATTGGAATGAGATTTCGAAGATCGCCCCGTTTTCCGTGGCGGTGAAGGCACCGTCCTGCGGCGGTCCGCAAAGGTGCTCGGGCGACTCCTTCCGGTGCCGGTCGAGCCGCTTCCAGGAAACATGCCGGCCGGTTTCCCCAAGCCAGTCCCTGACGCCGGGGGACACCTGCGCGCCGGTGGTGGATAGAAGGAGACGGCCGGCGAAGGTTTCCACGGTCACGCCCGGCAGCCCGTCGCCGGCACCATCGATGAGTCGCAGCGCGTTGGTTTCCCCGGAAAGCAGTTTCGCGCGTTTGGCCACCGCGATTTCAAAAGGGCTGTTCATCGCGCGCGCCGCGTTCTGCCCCGGCGGAAAGAGACAAGAATCGCACCCAGGGTGGTGAAACCGATGGTTCCCGTTTCGGGAATCGCGGTGATGTCGATGATCTGCGGCAGATAGAATGAGAGATCCGCGCCGTAGGTGGCGTTGCCGAGGACCGCCGTTTGGGTGCCGCCCGGCTGGTTGTCAAATGTCCCAACCGTCACCATCATTCCCGCGAGACGCCAACTGTCGCCATGGGGTGTGAAGACCGCCCCGCCGGAGTCGCCGACCACCCCTTGGGCCTCGTGCGTGGCGGCTCCGGTGTTGAAGATGGTCTGGAACATGGTCACCGGCCCGGCCCCGTAGTCGATGGTGATGTCCGCGGCGGAAACCTGGTTTTCCCCCCAGCGGACCTCGCGGGCGGCGGTGGTCATGAAGCCGGCGGCATTCGCTCCGGTGTAGGGCGGATCAAGCTCGGTCCATGTATCATTGTTAGGTCCGGGGACGACCGTTACTTCCCAAAATGTCGGAGACGCTTCCCGCACCCTGCCGCCACCGATCATCATCACTGATGCTCCCACGGTGGGGGAGCCCGTTGCGATGTCCAGCCACGGAAGCCCCGGGTCGCCGGTGAGGCGGAAGAGAACGATGTCGGTGAACACCGGTGTCGGCCCGGGATAGGTGGACGGATCGTAGAGCCGGCTGAAACTTCCCGAGACCGTCGAATAAGGCACGCCCCCGAAGGTGACGGATGCCGGGAGCGATCCGGCGACGTGGGCCGCGCTCATGACCCACTGGTTTCCCAGATAGATGGCGGACCCTCCGTTGAGCATGGCGACATTCGAAAAGAACGGCTGCTCCGGCGGCGCGGTGTTGTTGGACGCGCCCGAGATCGCCACCACCCCTTCGGCGGCGCGGTACAAGCCCAACGACACAAGCAGGACGCGCGATAAGGTGGCCATGGAAGGATTTTCAATCACGCCCTCCAGAGCTTCGCAAACCAAAAGTGCGGCGCGGTTTCCCCGGACATTGACGTGGTCCCGTTCATCGTCTCCCATCCGGCTCATGCCCGTGCCGCCCTCCCAGTCCCCGAAGTCCGCCATCCGCTGGGTGCTCGGCTATCTGATGCGGGAACGGAAAATCTTCCTGCCCTCGCTGGCGGCCCTGTTGTTCACCGCGCTGCTCTCGCTCGCCTTCCCGTATTTCCTCGGGAAACTGGTGGGCGGGCCCACCGACGCCCTGAAACGCAGCATCGATCCGCAGACGGTGCTCGCCCAGTCAAACCAGGTGGTCCTCCAGCTCGTCGGCGTGCTCGCGCTTCAGGCGTTTGTGGCCTTCTTCCGCGTCCAGGGATTCATTCTCTCCGGCGAGTCCGCACTCAACCGCCTGCGCCGCGATCTCTTCGCACACCTCGTGCGCATGCCCATGTCCTACTTCCACGAGCAACGCTCCGGCGCTCTCAGCAACCGCGTTTCCGCCGATCTCGGCGTGGTGCGGGACACCCTGCTCAACACCGTGCCCCAGGCGGTGCGGCAGACCGTCATTCTAACAGGCGGGCTGGCCTTCATCTTCATCGCCTCCTGGAAACTCTCGCTCATCATGCTTGGCAGCGTGCCGGTCGTGGTGCTCGCCATCGCCTTCTTCGGCCGCAAGGTGAGGGGATTCTCCAAGGCCGCCCAGGACTCGCTGGCCGAGGCCGGCACCGTCATCGAGGAAACCGTCCAGGGCATCGCCGATGTGAAGGCCTTCACCAACGAACCCCTCGAGAGAAGCCGCTACTCGCGCGCGCTCGACTCGTTTCTGACAGTCACGACGCGCGGCGCCCGCCACCGCGCCGCCTTCCTCTCCTTCATCATCCTCGCCCTCTTCGGCGCCATCGCCTTCGTCGCCTGGCACGGCGCGCGCATGCTGGCCACCGGCCAGATCAGTTGGGAAAACTTCGCCTCGTTCATTCTCTTCTCCATCTTCGTGGGGGCATCGCTCGGATCATTCCCGGAGATCGTCTCCCAGTTCCAACAGACCGCCGGCGCGGCCGAACGGCTCCACGAACTCATGGGCATGTCCCCGGAGCGCGCCGATGGCGATGCCGCCGCGAAACTCGGAGGCGCCATCGCCTTCGAGGGCGTTTCCTTCCGCTATCCCTCGCGTCCCGACTCACTGGTGCTGGACGACCTGTCATTTGCTGTGGAGCCCGGCCGGCGCATCGCCCTCGTGGGCCCCTCCGGAGCGGGGAAATCCACCACCTTTTCCCTCATCCTCGGCTTCGATGACCCGCAGCAGGGCAGGGTGCTCTTCGACGGCGTGCCGGCTTCATCGCTCTCCCTCCGGGCCCTGCGCTCGCAGATCGCCATCGTGCCCCAGGAAGTTCTCCTCTTCGGCGGCAGCATCCTCGAAAACATCGAATACGGAAAACCCGGAGCCACCGGGGAGGAAATCCGCGCCGCCGCCAGGCTCGCCAACGCCCACGACTTCATCAGCGCCCTGCCCGATGGCTACGCCACCGTCGTCGGCCCGCGCGGCGCCAAGCTCTCCGGCGGCCAGCGCCAGCGCATCGCCATCGCCCGCGCCGTCCTCGCGGACCCGCGCATCCTGCTGCTCGACGAGGCCACCTCCGCGCTCGACTCGGAAAGCGAGCGGCTTGTCAACGAGGCGCTCGAACGCCTCATGGCCGGACGCACCTCACTCGTCATCGCCCACCGCCTGTCCACCGTCCGCCATGCCGACCGCATCCTCGTCTTCAACCATGGCCGGATCGTCGAAAGCGGCAGCCACGACGAACTCATCGCCCGCGACGGAACCTACCGTTTCCTCGTGGAAACCCAGTTGCACTGAGGTGGCGAGTGGGTCAGGAACGAACCTGATGCCGGAGGATGCGAGTGATAACGGGCCTGACTTCGGGGGCGGCACTCCGCATTACACCACGCACGTCACATCTCCCCGCAGGCCGGCGGCACCCGTGACAGCACGCCGGGATGGACACGGGGGCGCGGAGCCTGGATTTCGGGCGGCGGGGTTTCAGGGGAGGCCGGAGAGTGGTTTCATCCCATGTCGGTGCGGCGGCCGATGCCGTCGAATTGATAGCTGAAGTTGCCGAGTGCGGGATGGGTGGCGGCGGCGAGCCCGGCCTGCGTTGAAGCCGCGTCGATCAGGAAAACGGCGAGTTTCAGGAAAAATGACGGGGCGCGGGACAAGGCCGGGGTGGTTTACATGGTCGGGGCTTGCGCGGAAAGGAGAAAGCCGATGGGTCATCCGCGGACACCGTGGCGAACGGTGATCCCTTTGCCGGAAGGAAAAACCCGAGGCGGGAAGTGGTCCCGGTTTTGGCCGTCACTCGTTCTCCGGGGCGGGAAAGTCCCTACACCTCAGGCCGAGCAGGAGGGCGATGTGGCGGTTCTCGCGCTGGATGAGGAAGGCGGCGTCGGCGACGGTGCGGTCATGCAAGCGGCCCGGCTCGATGTCGGTGCCGACGAAGCCGAGGAGGTCGCTGATGGCCATGATCGCATCGAGGCTGTCCTGGATTTCGTCGATGGCCGGGACGGGCGGCTGGAGGATGGGATGACTGGGAGTTTTCATCGGAAGTTTTTTGTTTTTGTCCTTCCGGGTGGACGGGGAGTTCGTAAGCCGCAACGAGACGACCGCAACGGCCTTTGGCCACGCTCCCCGAAGGCAGGCGGCTTGGACATGCGCCGCTGCCTCCCCGACCATTGTCGGTTTGGCAGCAATGTTGCGGTCATTGCTTACCGCTCGTTGAAACAGGAGTACGAAGTCCCGTCCGCCGGAAAGCGGACGCCGTGATGAAAGGCGCTTTCCCCGGAACGCGCAAGGAAATCGTCAACCCGGTCGCTTGATCCGGGAGGGAAGTGAGTTCAGCTTCGCGGCCACATCGCATGGATCGAGTCGCATTCCTCACCGAATTCCTGCCGGAAATCCGCCCAGGCATCGCAGCAGGATTTTCCGCAGTTGACCGAAAACCGCCGAAGGCTTGCAGGCGGTTTGGACAGAAGCGCAGCGACGTGCCCCGAAGGGGTGAGGCCCGGTGGGGCCGGGCTGAATCAAACAGCGCCACGAGGCGGGCAGGGCGTTGGGGTGTTCAGTATGATGTGGGCGAACTTTTCCCGTAAAGGGACGTAGCGGGGAATCAAACAAGCCGGAACGGAGCGCGCACCCGTGGGTGTCCGGCGGGCTTGATTCCTCGTGAGTCCAAGGGAGTTCAACCGCCGGGAAGCCGTCCGTGTTTCGTTTTTCAATGGGTTGGCACGGCCTCCGCTGTTGGTTGGTGCGCGAGCTCATGGCTTACCCCGCGTAAAACACAACTTTGTGTACGGTGAACTGCATTCTTCGTTCGGTCACGCCGCGAGATTTGTAATCCGCTGTTACAGGAGTTCCTTCTGGAAGGTTTTGAATCGAGGAGAGCATGATCTTTAGGTGCTCTTTCTGATCTTCGGTCAGCGAACTGTCCACGCAATTCTCTTTAACAAAATCATCGAATGCGAACAGTGGAACATTCTTGACCCAGCCATATTTCGACTTCGCTTTTTTGGCATCGCTGGAAACAAAACCATGCTGAACGACCGCCTTTATCGGAACTCGCTGCAGTGGTTCAACAATCAAAATGACACCGTCAGACGCATGACAGCCGTTATTCGGGCTATTCTGCGCAACGATGATTTTGCTAAAAGTCGGTTCGTTCATCGCCAAGGGTGGTAAATCGAATGCCAAAGATCATGGTCGGCTTTCAATAAGAGTCGCATGTTGGATGGATGATCTGTTCCACCGATGGAGAGTGGCCGTATGTGGTCAACCGCATATCCCGGTGGGGTTTGCCCGCGTTCAAGCCACGGAGTCATCCAGCTTGGTGCTCTTTCGCTTTCGAGATGCTGACGCAGAAAAGCGGCTTTTTGTGCTGGCGATCGGACGCTTCCGGTCACAATTCCATTTACGTCTTTGTAGGCTGACCAAGCTTGTCCAACTTGAGCTCGATTTGAATAGGCTCCAGCCGTTCCAGTCTGGAACTGGTTCCAACTGGTGAAGATTGACGAGCCGGAATTTGTTGGTTGTCCGAACGGGTTGATGACCATTCCCGGGGCGAAGCCGGGTCTTCCGCCGTAGGACGGGAAGGGGTTTTGCGGCATCCAGTTGGCCGGGTGCATGGCGTTCCAGTTGATCGGGCCTGACATGGCGCGGCCTGTCAGGGCCTGCATTCCGCCGGAGGTGATGGCGGTTCCGGGATCTTCCCCATCGAGGAGCATTGCGCCGGATGTCAACGCGCCGCCCACGATCGGTATGCCCCACGGGCTGCTTTGGAGCGCCATGGACGCGCCGGTTGCCTTGACGTATCCGGCGGTCAGGAGGCTGCCGCCTCCATAGGTTGCGACTACCGGAGCGGCCAGGGCCAGACTGTATCCGCCCATGGCGACGGTGCCGATTTTCGCGTGTGTGGAAAGATGGTAGCGTTCTTCGGCGATGGTTGCGGCATCCACCCACATTTGGCTTCCGGCGGACGCGCCCCACGAACCATCCGCCCGTTTCGTCCATAGATGGTGATCCCAGTAGTTGGAGCCGAAGGCCCGGGTGTCGCGTTTGCTGTGGTCGAGGTAATCGTCACCGAACCACTTGTCGACGAGCCACACGAGGTTGATGACCTTGCCGCCGTCCGGCATTTCGGTGATGGGGTTGGCCGGATCGGTGACCCACTTGGATTTCAGGCCCTGGACATCGACGTGGTTGATGGGATCGCCGTGGCCGTATTGATATAAGTTGAGCGATTCGCCTTCGCCCATGGGGTCCCGGCTGAGGAACTGCCCCGTTGCCGGATCGTAGTATCTGTGGCCGAAGTAGACGAGGCCGGTTTCCTCGTCGTGGTATTTGGTGGCCCAGCGCCAGGGGTTGGCCCGGGCCATGGGGCCGGTGGCGGAGAGGAGTTCGCCGAAGGGGCCCCACCAGTATTCGGCGAGGAGGTTTCCGGCGCTGTCGGCAAGGCCGGTGACGTGGCCGGTGCCGTCGTAGAGGGGAAGGAGGTCGGTGGTGGTTTTTCCGCGTTTTTCGCGGATGAGCAGCAGTCCTCCGGCGCCGCCGGCGGCTCCACCGGCGATGTCGGGGCCCCAGAGGTATTTGCGTTCGAGGAGGGGGACGCCGTTGCCGTCCTGGTGGCGCTCGTAGAGGAGGCGCCAGCCGTCCCAGATGAAGTGGATGACCTTGTGCCCGGCGGGATCGCCGTTGGCGTAGCGGGTGACGGTTTTCCGGAAGCGGCGGCCTTCGGCGTCGTATTCGAAGCGGATGTCCCAGCCTTCGGGGGCGCTGTCCCAGTCTTTGGTGCGGGCGCGGACGAGGCGGTTGCGGCCGTCCCAGCCGAAGTGCCAGAGGGAGGTGGATTCGCGGTTGCCGTCGGCGTCGTAGGCGAGGTTTTCGGTGGAGGGGGGGAACCAGGTGTGGCCGGTGGTTTCGGCGATGGCGTGGGGGTGGGCTCCGGGGTCGCCGCGGCCTTCGAGCACGCCGCGGATGTGCCAGGGCACCCAGCCGCCGTTGCCGCCGG
>CAZKQK010000006.1:0-67177 GCA_964554865.1 uncultured Luteolibacter sp.
AGGTGGTGGCGGTGCGGCCGTCGAGGAAGGAGTCTGTGGTTTGGGTGAAGTTGTCCGGGGTGGTGGTGACGGTGCGGGTGGAGAGTCCCTCGCCGGGCTGGTAGGTGGTGGCGGATGAGGTTTTGACGAGCGCGCCGGGGGTGGCGCTGGTGGGATCGGGGGACCAGGATTCGTGGAGGGTTCCGGCGAGGTTGGTGACGGATTTGGAAACGAGGGTGGAGGCGGTGCCCTGGAGGGCCGGGGAAAGGGAGACGGCCACAGCCTCCGGGTAGCGGTGGGTCTCGGTGGTGAGGCCGTTGTGAACGGTCTCGGTGGTGACGTCGAGGCGGTTGGTTTTGATGCGACGCTGGAGGTGATCGTAGGCATGGTGGGTGGGGATGCCGTGGATGTCTGTTTCCATGGCGATGCCGCAGCAGGAGTATTGGGTCTCGGTGGTGACGTTGGCGGGAAGGTGGTGGGTGGAGGTGGGGCGGCCGAGGGCATCGGTGGCGGTGACGGTGGCGCTTTCGAACACGACGGCATCGGTAGCACCATACCCGACGGAGCGGGTTTCCCGGAGGATGGTGTGTCCGCGGGCGTTGGTCTCGGTGGTGGTGCGGGTGCCGGTGGAGACGGTTTGCTGGTCTGTGGTGGCGCCGCGGGTGGTGATGGTTTCCACTCCGCCGTCCGGTGTGAAGCTGTAGGCGTGGGTGGTGAGGGTGCCGTCCGGGTGGAGGGTTTTCACCGGCTTGCCGCCGAAGGGCTGGCCGGAGGGGACGTAGGTGGTGACGGTGGTGAGGGTGCCGGCCTGGGAGGTGTGGACGATTTCGGTAAGGGTGGTGGGGGTGTGTATGCTTTGGGTCTTGGAGAGGATTTGGCCGCCGACGGTGACGGTGGTGGTGTTTGTCCTGGTGACGGGATTCCAGGTATTGGTGGTGGTTTTGCCCGCGGGATCGCCCGCGTAGGGGGTGGTCACCACGGACTGGTTGTGTGTGTATGTGTGAAAGGATTCGTAGCCATCATGGCGGAGGTGGCGCTTGATGAGACCGAGGCCTCCGGTGTCGCCATCCGGGCCGGTGATTTCGCCGGGTTGGTAGTAATCCCAGGTGGAGGAGAGGGCGGCCCCGTCCGGATCGATGATTTCCTTGGTTTTGACCCAGCCGTGAATTTGGTTTTCCCATGTCGACTCGATGTCGGAAACGGCTTGCCAGGCGGCGGCGGCCGTAGGGCGTTCCTGAACGGTCCTGCGATGGACGCGCCGACCTTCAACCGGCTCGGCTTTCACGAGGGTCTCCTGCCAGAGCGGCTCGAAGGCGCCGCTGATAACCCGGCCTTTTTGGAGAAGCAGGGTGCCGGGGGCGGGCTCGGACTGCTGATGGCGGGTGACGGGATCTCCGGTGAGGGCGGAATCCATGCGAAGCCAAGGGGTGCCGCCATCGTCGACAAGGGAGATGACGGTGGTGCGGAGGACGGTGTTGGCCGGGTATTCGTGAGTGATGGTGATGGAGTCCTGCACGGACGGGGTATCGACGACACGGATGATGCCGGATCCGGTATCGACAGTGGAGATCAGTCCGCCCTGGCGGGTGACGGTGTAGTCGGGAGGCAGGTTTGTGGAGATGCCGGTGCGGCCGGGGAAGGAGGAATGATCCCTGGCGAGGAAGATGAGCGCGCCCTTGGTCAGTCCGCCATGGGACCCGAAAGCGGGGATGTTAACGGTGAAGGAGCCGCTGGAGGCGGATGGCGTGCAAATGCCATCCGAGCAGGCGGAACAGCCGCCCAGAGGAATGCGGATGGTGGAGCAGCCTTTGCTTCTTTCCGTTACGGTAACGGTATCGTCCTGCACACCCGGATCATATTGGTCGCTTTCCTCCGCTCCACACATGACGGTGAACTCCCATGTGTCACCCGACCGCGCGACATCCGCTGGCAGGGTGAATGGAATTTTGACGCTGGATGGTCCGGGCGGGGACACGGCGACCGCAGTGGCTTTTACGACACGGTGGACTTTGTTGTCCTGCGATATGAGTGAGGCAATGATTCTAATCGGCAGCACATCGGCACATTCCTCTTCCGAGGACGAATGGTCACTGTAGGTGATGGTGACATTCGCATTGTATTCGCCCGTGGTGGAAGGTTCGAGGACACCCTTGTCGCCATCGGGCTCACCGGAAATCCCTTCGACCAGGACATCGAAGCAAGGGCAGCAGACGACGGGATCCTGGTTGTGGTTTTCCGTGTTGCTTCCGCTCTCGCTATGGGAGGTGGGGTTTGACGGCGGGGTTTGGGCCGGGCCTGAAATGGTGAGGGTGGGCAGGGAAAGGGCAATGGCGAAGATGGCGGGCAGCGAGCGGTGAGGTTTCATAGGGAAAGTGGATTGGTGATTTCCAATGGCTGGAGGTGGGAAAGGACCTTGGGACGGGTAGTGGGGATGGGCATGGCGGTTGGAAACCGCCGCCACGAGTGCTCAGGGTTGATTGAGGAAGAGTTGAAGGCGGTTGCAGAGGCGGGGCGCGCCGGAGCCGGCCCATTCGTAGTGGATGGAGGCGATGCCGTTGGCGTTGAAGTGGGTGTGGTCGAGCCAAAGGGTGTCATCACCATTGTGGAAGACGGTGCCCTGGAGGATGGATGTGAGGCGGATAAGGATGTCTGGCGGGAGATTGACGGCAACCATGGTGCCACGCATGAGCCAGGTGCCGTCGTCGTAGCGGTGGATGATTTCGGGGTCGGTGGTTTCGTCGAGGTAGGCGAGGTAGAAGCCGTGGACGGTGCCGCGTGCGAGGATGGCGGAGGGTGCGCCATCGACGTCGTGCGGGAGGCGGGCGATGGTGTGGCGGTTGCCGGCGTGGTGGACGGCGGCACGGAAGGTGCGGGGGCCGATTTCGGGGTCGGCGGTGGTTTCCGCGAGGGTGAGGCGGTCGTCGGCTTCGATGAGGTGGGTGGGACCGAGGAGGGTGGGTGTCCACGGCCGCAGGGAGTAGGCGCGGACGCTGTGTGCGGGGCCGAAGTGTGCGGCGTGGACATGGAGGGTGAGGGTGGCGGACTGGCCACCGTGTGTGGCGGTGAGGGTGAATGAGCCGGGAGTATCGAAGGCGGCGGCGAAGGGAATGCCTGAGGTGTGGGTGGTATTCTCGGCGGGGTCTTGGAGCGGGACGGAGTCGAGGGTGACGGTGAAGGGTTGGCCGTCTGCCCCGGCTTCACTCCATGCGTCGAGGAGGAGGGAGTCTCCCTGGCGGATGTGAAGCTCGCTCTGATCGAGGTCAAAAGGGTTGGTGACGGTCCAGTCAATGGTGTGGGTGCCGGGGGGGAGGACGCCGCCGAGGAATGTGGAGGTGAGGGTGGTGGCTCCGTTTTGGCTGAGTGGAACGTCTGTGAAGAAGGAATCGTTGATGGAGCGGGTGAGCGGAAGGGGGGAGGGTTCGGAGGCGGCTGGCGGGGAATATGAGATGGTGGCGGTGGAGAGGTTTTGCGTGATGCCTTCGATGGATACCGGGGATGTGCGGGAGGCGGAGGGGATGCGTGTGAGGGTGTTGGCGGCGAGGGAGTTTTGCTCCGCCCAGTCCGGGATGCCGTTTTCATTGAGGTCTTCGCCGCCGAGGCGTAGGATTTCGATGGAATGGATCTTGAGACGGCGGGCGGTGCGGTAGTTGTCGTGCAGGATGGTGAGGGAGTGGGCGCCGGGAGGCAGCAGCGGGGTGAGGGTGCGAAGGGTGCCGGGGGAGCCGTTGTTGCTGGTGAGAGTGGAGGTGGTTATGTCCGCACCGTTCAGGGTGAAGGTGATGGGTAGGTGCTCGACGGGACGGATGTCTCCGATGGCTGAGCCGGTGAGGACTATTTCGTGGATGCCGGCTTGGGTGGTGGTGAAGGTGTAGGTGATTTCGCCCCGGCGGTCCCAGGCGGAGAGGGAGCCATCGGGGTTGGCGGTCCAGCCGCCGGTGGCGGAGGCATATGTGTGGGTGACGGGCTGCCCTGTGATGGGGGTGCTTGGAAGCGAGTTGGAAACGAGGGGATCGGTGCCGTAGAGGAAGATCTCGTCATGGTCGGTGAGGTTGTCCTCATCGGTGTCCGGTGTGCGCGGTTTGGCACCGTATTGGTATTCGAGGAGGTTGATGAGTCCGTCGGCGTCGGGATCGCCGTATTGGCCGCGCTGATGGGGTGTGAGCGCGCTGTCGGCGAGGTTGTTGGCGGGGGTGTTCTGCCAGGAATCGGGCAGGCCGTTGTCGTCGGAGTCTTCGGCCGAGGGGAGATTGGAATGGAAGAATTGGGCCGGAACGGTGTGTCTGACCTGGCCGGGGGGCTGCCATGCGAGGGTGACGTGCTCGCGGTTATCGACGGCCTCGCCCCATGCCTTGTGGAGGACCTCGATGAAATAGGGTTTCCCCGCCTGAAGGTGGATGGCGACGGAGCGCTGGGAGGGGTGGTGATCGAAATCCGCCGGGGCGCTGTAGTCTTTGCCGAAGCGTTCGTCCTCGATCCATGCGATGCGGCGTTTGCCGAAGCGGTCGGTGCGGGGGGTGGATTCGCCGCGCGGGGTGACAGTGCCGTCGGCGAGCCAAAGTTCGGCGTGGTCGTCACCGGTGATCCAGAAACGGTAGGTGCCGGTGATCGCCGGGGTGATGGCGCCGCGATACCTTGCGCCGAAGGGGAGCCCCCAATCGCTGACATCGAAATCAACGCCGGGGACAAGGGCCACTTCATTGGGCGCCTCATGAAAGCGGGAATGGGTGACGAGGTCGTGGATGGTTTTGCCGGTGACGTTGGTCCAGAGTTCGCGCGTGAGGCTGCCGGGAACGGGAGACGGGACACTGGGATCCGAGCCGAGCTGGCATTCGGCGAGGTTGTCGAGGCCGTCATTGTCGGGATCGCCATGGGGGCCGTTGGGGCCGAAGGGGTTCTGGGGGTCGAGACCGTGGGCGAGCATCCAGGATTCGGGCAGGCCGGTGTCCAGCGGGTCTTCCGGATGCGGGGTGTGTGGGGAGAGGTGGGCGCCCGGGATGATTTCGGTGGCGGTGAGCGGGCGTGCCGTGAGCGGGCCGAAGTGGCCGGAGGCCGGACTGGCGGTTTCGAGGGAACCGACGGCATGGCCGACAAGAACGGTGGCAGGGAGGCTGGCGAAGGTGACGGAGCCGCGGTTTTCCCATACCCGTCCGTCAAGGGAGGATGAGGCGGTGACGGTGTTTCCGGAGCGGACCAGGCGGAGCCATGGATGGGATGTGGCCGGACCGGTGGAGACGGTGGTGGCCCCGCAGCCTCCGCCGTCCGTGGAGCGGCGCTGGAAGGAGATGCCGCTGGCGGCGGTTTGGTGGAGGGAGGCGTGGCGCGAGGAATCGCCGGAGTGCGCGCGCAGCATGAGGCCCGCCTTGGCCCATGGAAGGGCGGCGGAGAAATCGCCAAGCCAGGTGACGAACTCGCCGTCTCCGGTCCACGCGCGGGCGTGGAAGGATCCGCGGTCCGCGGAGTTCCAGAGGTCGCCGGAGGAGACGGAGAAATCGGTGGTTCCGTCCGGCCGGGGTGTCCATGTGGCGGCGTTGGGTTGCCAGTGGCGGGCGCCGAACAATGCGGGTGGAGCCGGAACGGGATCGGAGGTGGTGGACGCGCGGGCGTCCAGGGGGCTGTGCCAGCCGGTGAGAGGTGAGCTTGCACCGGTATTGCTGCATGCGGCGAAGCCGACATGGATGGTGGGGGCGAGGTCGGTCAGCGTGGTGGCGCCCAGAAGCGTCCAGGACTGGCCGTCGGCGGAGATGCGCGTTTCCCCAGAGATCGCCGGAGGCGATGGTGAAATCGGTGGCTCCATTGCCCTGTGGGGTGAAAGCCGCGGTGTGTGCCGACCATGTGGTGGAGGCAAGCGGGCCTTCCCCGACGCGGTGCCAGCCGACGGAGAGGTGGTCGTCGCCGGTGGACTCCTTGGCGAGGGCTTCGAGGTGGTAGGCCCGGCCGGCGATGAGACGGATGGATTCCGAGCGCTGGGTGGGGTATTTCCTCCACTGGCTTGGCGTGCTGTAGTGGCGGTGCCACGCGATGAGGCGGCGGTTCCAGGGAGCGGTGGTGTCGAATGAGGGATCCGCGCCGGAATCGTGGGAAAGCCGGAGTTCGACATTGTCGTCACCGGTGATGAAAAAGGTATAGTCGCCGGTGGCCGGGGCGGTGAGTTGGCCACGGAGCCGGGTGCCGTGGTTGTTGCTTGTGTTGCCGGGGGATTGGGCGAGGGAAACGGTGCCGCTGTGGTCGGGGAGGCGCGCGTTGATGGCGTCCTTGCGCAGTGTTTCAACGGAGTTTCCGGGGAAGCTGTTCCAGCGTTCGTAGGTGAGGCCGGTTTGCTGGGCGGAGGTTGCGCAGGTGAGGGCGAGAAGGGCGGCGATGGAAAGGTGGCGCGGGTTCATGACAGGACGGATTTTTTCAGTGATAGGGGATGGGGGCAGGAGTGGCGGGGTTGCGGAGGCGGGATTGGAGCTTGCCGATGGCCGGTCCGGCTGCTTGGGCGAGGCGGGCACTCTCGGTGCGCAGGGCTTCCAAGGAGTCGAGGTCTTCGGCGGAGCCGTGGCGACCGATTCGGGCGATGGCGGCCTTGCGGAGTAGAATGGGCTCGGAGATGTCACCGGCGATGGCACGGGCGGTTTCGAGAGCGGCGGATCCGGCGGTGTGGATGGCGGAAACGCGGATATCGACGGGCCGGGAGCGGTCGGCGGCGGTGTGGGCGGCGAGTTCTAGCACGGCGGGTGGTGCGTCCGTGGCCGGACCATCCCACTCCGCGAGCAGAAGGATGGCGGTACCGGCAACGTCGTTTTCCGGAGAAGCGGCGATGCTTTGGATGGTGGTGTGGATTTCCGTGGCGAGCGGATCCGTGAGATGGCCGGACTTGCGCAGGGAATCAATGTGCTGGAGGGCGTAGAGGCGAAGAATGCGGTCGGGGTGCCTGGTGGTGTGATCGTGGAGAATCCGGGCAAGAGACTCCGTGGAATCCCCCGATGGGTTGGCACGCAAGGCGTTGCAGGCGGAGTTGAAAAGATGCTGGCGGTAGCCGGAGGACCAGGCGGAATGGCCGTGGCCCTCGCGCAGGAGGTCCAGCAGGGTGGTAACGGCTTCGGCGGACAGAACGGAGCGCTCGCGGGCGTTCCGGTCGAGCCATGCGATGGCGGCCTCGCGGGTGAGCGGGCTGCCTCCGTCGGTAATGACTTCGCGCAGGGTGGAGAGCGAGGGCACGGTCTCTTGCTGCGTGGCGGCCGTGGTGGGGCCGGGCGGCCCGGTCCGGCGCGTTTCGCGGATATTCCAGATGGCGGCCAAAGCGGCCAGAACCGCGATCAGGGCGATAGCGGCAAGGACGAGACGACGACTGGATGGATGCGTTTGGCTCATGGTCCGGTGGCCGGATTGGAAGTGGCGGACTCGCCGGGGCCGGGTTGGTTTCCGGACGAATCATCCGGAGCGGAGGCCGCTCCGGTCCGAATGAAGAGGGCGAGCACTCGGTCGCGTGGGTCGGGGCTATCGGTGCGGATCTGCAGGCAGCGTGTGGCGGCGGCGGGCGCCGAGGGACCGGGGGTGACAATGAGCCGGTAGTGGCGGCCCTCCGCGAGGGTTTCCGTATGGACGGTGAATTCATCCGACGAGAGACCGCGCAGGGCGGTGATGCGGAAATCCGCTTCGGTGCCCGCCTTGAGATCAACGCGACGCGCGGTTCCGGCATCCCCCTTTGGCCAGACCAGATCGCGGGCGGACAGGGTGACGCTGGTCGGGATCCGGGCCTCGGCGATCAACTCGACGGGTTTTTCATGGCCGACGAAGCGCACGTGCAGCGATTTGCGTACCAGGCCACGGTACGGGCCGGCGTTGAATACCGCACGGATGGAGCCGGATTTTCCGGGTTCCACCGCTTCTGCGGCCGCCTTGCCGCGCAGGCAGGTGCAGGGTTCGTCAAAACGCTCTATCAGCAGCGGGAAATCCCAGTGATTGGTGTAACTCCAGGTGACTTCCTGAGAAGGGTTGTCGAGCCGGACCACCCGCGAGTCGAACGCCTCTTCAATTTTCCGATCCCGGTTTTTTGCCGCCACCTCCGCCGCTGGCGAGGTGAAAGCGCCGAAGTGACAGAAAGCCAGCGCCATCAGACCGAAAACCGCCGCACCCCGCGCGCCCGGCAACGCGGCCCCCGTCAATCGCTCCGGCATCAAACCGGAGGGCTCCGCCCGGCCGACATCCCGCGCTTTCATCTGGCGGAACCGGCGACTCGGGGTTGTTGGCAAACTTGAAAACATGGCATGCCCGACGGACTTGGAATGTGATACAAACCGAATGCCTCCGGGTTTTCGTATGGTCGCGCGCCTTTGCCAAGAAAAACAGATATGCAGAACTGGACAAAATGATTTCTCATTCAGAGATTGTCCATAATCCGGGGGGTTTCCATATCCGGTGGCGCAAAGGATCTGGATAACTCGATCTCACGGCAGCGCTCCGGTGTGACTCCCATCACGGATTTGAACTCACGCGAGAAAGCCGAGTGGTCGAGAAATCCGCATCTGCCGGCCACCACCCCCACCATGCGACCTTCGCGCAGGAGATGCCGGGCGGTGATGGCGCGGTGGGTCCGCATCCATTGTTTCGGCGGAATCCCGATGGAGTTTTCGATGACCCGGGCCAGGGTCCGTCGCCCGAGATTGAGTTCTCTTGCCAGGTTCTCAACTCGCCATCCCGTGGAAACCAGGAGGGGATCCAGCGGGATGATGCGTGATACGGGCGGATCAACATACCACCAGAATCCCCACTCGCAAAGGATGCGGCGCCCGGAAAAGCCGTGGCAGGGGAATGCACACCCGCCCGGAGCGGGATCGTGGAAAACGCAAGACATCGGGTTTTGGAGAGATGACCTGATTACCGCGGTTTTACAACCCGAATCGGTGGATTTGATTTAGCCGAACCAAATTCCGGACGAAATTATAGCCCGGTCACCAGCGTCACCGCACGAATCACCGGTTCCAACAGCCAGCCGGGAAGGATTCCCAACAGTACCAACGCCGCCGCAGGCAGCAGAATGGCCAGACGATGCTCCACCGGCAGCCTCCCGGAGTCCCCCGCCCCGCCGGAAACGAAAGCCTGTTTGATGATCCGCAGATAATAATACAGGGAAACCGCGCTCATCAGCGCCGCCAGCGCCACCAGCCACACCAGTCCCGGATTCCCCGCCGCCGTGCTGTCTTTTAACGCGGCGGCAAACACCGAGAATTTCCCCACAAAACCCGCCAGTGGCGGAATGCCTGCGAGCGATGCCAGAAACACCAGCAGACAGACCGCCTGCAGCGGTGAGCGATGGATCAATCCGGCAAAAGCACCGCAGTCATCGGTCCCGCGATCCCTCTCCACGGCCGCCGTTACCGCCAGCGCGCCGAAGGTCGCAAGTCCGTAAACCACGACATAAAACAGTGCCGTGCCGAAGGATGCCGCACCGTTCGCGCACAAACCGACAAGCAGGTATCCCGTGTTGGCCACCGCCGAGTAGGCCAGCAGCCGCCTGACTCCAGGCTGGGCGAGTGCCAGCAGATTGCCAAACACGATGGATACCGCAGCCAGGGCCGCAAGCCATACCGACCAACCCGGCAGCATTCCTCCCCACGCCGCCGAACCTCCGGCTGCCGGGAAACCAATCCCTAACAGACGGACCGCCGTCACCATGCCGGTCACTTTGGACGCCGCGGAAACCAATCCGACACTCGTGGCCGGCCCGCCCTCATAGACATCCGGAGCCCAGTAGTGGAAAGGCGCGGCCGCCAGCTTGAAACCCAGCCCCACCAGCACCATCAGCAAGCCCGCCATCGCGAGCACCGAGGATGGCTCCGCCGCGACTTTCATCGCGATCTCCGGCAATAGCGCGGTTCCGGCGAAGCCATACAGCAAACTGAGTCCGAACAGCATGAAAGCCGCCGAGACACCGCCAAAAAGGAAGTATTTCAACGAAGCCTCCGCCGCACGCCGGGTCTTGGAAAAACCCGCCAGCAGATACAAAGACAGGCTCGCAAGTTCCAGCGCCACGAACAGGAACAGAAGATGACTGGTTCCCACCGCCATCATCAGGCCGGCGATCGCGAACATCATCAGCGCGCGAAACTCACCGGGATTTGAAATCTCGCCTTTTGCGGGCGGCAACATCAACGCCAACCCGCCGAGCACGAGAATCACCCCCTTGAACAAACGTCCGAGTGAATCCAAAGCCACCCATTCCGATCCCAGAACCAGCATCGCCAGAGAGGCTGCCACTCCCGCAAGCGCGATAAACGGCATCATCCCCAACCCGCCTTTCCTTCCCGCCGCCGAGACGCCCAGCAGCACCAGCGCGGCGAAAACCACCACGGCTTCGGGCAACAATTCCGATAGATAGACCAGATCGTTCACGGTTTCGTCAGAAAGGTTTCAAACAAGGGCGAGCGCAGCCCATCGTCGATCAGTTCGACCCAGGGTTTCGGATAAATGCCGATGGCGAGGGAAACGGCGAGCAGAAGCGCCATGGCGGAGACCTCCGGCCACGTGAGCGCGGGCAGGGCCGGAGGCGGTGGGTCGCTGGCCTTCCTTTCCGGGAAAAACGCCTTGTGCAGCGCCCTCAATGAAAACGCCCCGGTGATGATGATGCCTAACGCCACCGGCACTGTCAGCCATGGATAGGTTTGCCACAGCCCGATCACCACCGAGATCTCCGCCACAAAGCCGCTGAAGCCAGGAAGACCCATCGAGGCGGCGGTCGCAAGCGTGAACGCGATCGCCGCACCTGGCAGCGTTCTCCACAGATCGAATTCCTTCAACCGCCCAAGATCACGGGTGTGGGTGCGTTCATACACCACCCGCCCGGCGATGCCGAAGAGCAACCCGGCGATGATGCCGTGGGAAATCATCTGCAATACCGCGCCGCGAAGTCCCCAGTGATTGGCGGCCGCCAGTCCTAACAGAATGAAACCCATGTGGCTCACCGAGGAATAGCCGATGACAAACTTGAGATCCTTTTGGGACAATGCGGTGAGCGCGCCATACAGGATGCCAATCACCGCCAGCCCCGCGATCAGCGGTTTCCACTGCGCGAATCCCTGCTCGAACAAGGGCATCGCCACGCAAAGGGCGCCGTATGCCCCGAGTTTCATCACCACCCCGGCCAGCAGCATCGAGGCGGCCGTCGGCGCGGCGACGTGACCGGTGGGCGCCCAGGTGTGAAACGGCCACATGCCCGCCAACACCGCAAAACCGAGGAACAGGACCGGAAACGCCCAGGCTTGAAGCGCCGGTGAATAGTCGGCGGAAGCCAGATGCGCCAGATCGAAACCCGTCCCGCCGGATGCGGCGTAGGCGGTGGCGACGCCTAACAGAATCAACGCGCTCGCACCGATGGAATACATCGTCAGCTTCATCGCTCCGTATTCCCTGTTGGTCGATCCCCAGATGGCGATCAGAAGGTATTTGGGCAGGATCACGACTTCGTAGAACACAAAAAGCAGCAAGGCATCACGACTCAGGAACACGCCGTAAACCCCGCCGATGATCGTGAGAAACCAAGCGAAAAAGGCCCGTGGCCGTTTCTCCACATTCCACGAAAACAAGACCCCGGCGATGGCGGTGATACCGGTCAAAAGCAGAAGCGTGAGCGCCAAACCATCCGCCGCGAGATGAAACCGGCTGCCCAGCGATGGAATCCACGGCACATCCACCGACCACACGGCGGCATTCGGATCACCCAGGCGTTTCAGACAACCAACAACCGCCGCAACCGCGCCAACCAAAGCCGCCGCCAGCGCCACCACCCGCGAGGCCATCGCCATGCGGCCGGGAAGCAGGAGCACCGCAAGCGCTCCGGCAAAGGCGGATATCAATGTCCAGGCGGGTGTCATGGCAGGGGGCGGAGAAGATCAAGAAGCCGCACGATGGCGGGATTGGCGAAGTCCAGCAGGATTGAAGGGACCAGTCCGAACAGAACGATCAACAAGACCAGCAAACCAAAAACCCAACGCTCGGGTTTGGATAGGTCGCACCAGTTTGAAAGCGACGGCTTGAGCGGCCCCCAGAACACCTTTCGCATCATCCGCAGCAGGAACACCGCCGTCAGCAACAGACCGACAACAGACACCGCCGCAGCAGCCGGAGTGATGGCGAACGCGCCGTTGAACATCAGAAACTCGCCGACAAACCCGCTCAAGCCCGGCAGGCCCAGCGATGCGAACACCGCGATGCCAAACAGTCCGCAGAACACCGGTGTCCGCGCCCGCAAGCCACCGAAGTCGTTCAAACCGCGCTGGCCGCGACTGCGGGTTTCCAGAATCGAGATCCCGAAGAAGAGCGCCGAGGCGATGATGCCGTGGTTGAAGGCTTGTAATACCGTGCCGGACAAAACCGATGCCATTGCGGCGCGATCCGCCGTCGATGCCGCCACCGCAGCCATGGCGAGCACGCAATAGCCCAGGTGATTCACCGAGGAATAGGCGAGCATGCGTTTCAGATCGGTCTGTGCCAGCGCGGCCACCGCTCCTAGCAAAACCGTCGCCACCGCCAGCCATGAGAGCAAGGGCGCGAGCGATGGCAGCACCTCCGGGAAAACGGGCAGGAAAACCCGCAGCATCGCATACACGCCCATCTTCGAAAGCAGGCCCGTGAGCAGCATCGTCACCGGCGTGGGAGCCTCGGCATAAGCCGCTGGCAGCCACGCATGGAATGGCACCACCGGAATCTTCACCGCAAGGCCCAGGAACACCGCCAGCGCCACCACCGAAAGCAGTGCGTGCCCGCTCATCCCGGTGAACGCAAAACCCTTCGCCAAGGCGGGAGCCAGTTCACCATCCGCGGCGAGTTTGCCCAAGGCGTCGAAATCCATCGTGCCGACCGAGAGTTGCAAGGCCAGAAAACCCACCAGCATGAAGGCGCTGCCGCCGAGCGTCATCATGAAAAAACGCAAAGCCGCTTTGGGCGCGCCATTTCCTCCCCACAGACGGATCAGGAGATACGCGGGGATGAGCGTCATCTCCCAACACAGGAACCACGGAATGAAATGCCTCGCGCCGAATACTCCGATCAAGGCGGATTGCAGCACGAGAATCAGCGCGTAATAACCTCGATCCGTCCTGCCTTTCAGGACACTCGTGACGATCGCCACCAAAGTGACCAGGGATGTCAATATGACGAAGAGACACGCCAGACCATCGATGTGGAAACGAAGGGCGATTCCCGCGTCGGGCATCCATGGCAAAGCCCACCCGACGCCCGGGCGGGCCATGAACAACGAGAGAACTGGAAAAACAGCCGCCACACGCCCGGCGGAGGCGGGACTCATTCCGCGGGACGATGCCAGCAGAATCGCGCCGATCAGTGGAGTCAGAATGAGAAGGACGAACATCATGGTCTAACGGGCGCCAAGCCAGAGGTAGAGAACGAGAAGCACCGACATCCCGAGTCCGATGGCGCGGAGGCAAGCCTGGATACGGCCGGTCTGGGAGGCGGAGGCCGCCGCGCCGCGCTGTTTGATACCGGCGCAGGCGATGTCAAAACCACGGTTGATCCCGGCTTCGTCGGTGCTGCGGGTGATGCGTCCGATGGCTTTGGCAACCAGTTCCGCGAGGCCCATCAAGGGCGCGAAGAGCATGCGCTCAACCATATCGATTCCTCCGGCGACAAAGGCCAGCGGGTTGATGACGGCCTTCCGATAGAAGGCATCGAAGCCCATGGCGTTCCCGAGGAAATTCCAGAACCGGCCGAGCTTCCTCTCAAAGGGAGCGTGGGCGTCCCGCCCGCCTTTTCCTCCATAGGCTCTCCACGACAAGCCCACCCCCAGCGTCACAATCACCAAGGACAATATCAACAGACCGACCGACTCACCCAAGGCCCCCGCATGAAACGCCGCCTTTTCCCCATGCAGCCATTTCTCGAACCACGGCCAGAACGGCGTGCCGATCAGCGAGAGCAGCACCGCACCGGTCGCCAGGACAAACAGCGGCACGAGCATCACCGCCGGGCTTTCATGCGGGTGCGTCTCCGGCGAGCGGGACTCGCCAAAGAACACCAGCAGGGCCTGCCGCGTCATGTAAAACGCGGTGAGCAGCGCGGCGGTGGCGGCAATCAGGAACGGCCCCTTGCCACCGGGCCAGTATCCCGCGCTGTGGAGAATCGCCTCCTTGCTCCAGAATCCGGAAAACACAAAGGGAAAGCCCGCCAGCGCCATCATGCCGATGACATAGGCGAGGAAGGTCTTTGGCATGGCTTTCCTCAAACCACCCATCCTGCGGATGTCCTGCTCTTCATGACAGCCATGGATCACCGAGCCGGCGGAAAGGAACAACAGAGCCTTGAAGAAGGCATGCGCGATCAGGTGGAACATCGCCGCCGCAACCCCGCCGGTGCCGAGGGCGATCATCATGAAACCGAGCTGCGAGACGGTCGAGTAGGCGAGAATGCGCTTGATGTCGTATTGCGCCATCGCCACCAGAGCCGCGTAAAGCG
Organism: uncultured Luteolibacter sp.; assembly: GCA_964554865.1. Taxonomy (GTDB): domain Bacteria; phylum Verrucomicrobiota; class Verrucomicrobiia; order Verrucomicrobiales; family Akkermansiaceae; genus Luteolibacter. The sequence goes on from CAZKQK010000006.1 coordinate 14,428, forward strand.
CGGTGACCGCCCCGACCCAGGCCGTTGCTGTTAGGGCGATGCCGGTTTCCCCGCCAAGCGAGAAGACCGGATGGGTTCGCGCGACGAGAAACACGCCCGCCGCCACCATGGTCGCCGCGTGGATGAGTGCGGAAACCGGCGTGGGGCCTTCCATGGCATCCGGCAACCAGGTATGCAGCGGCACCTGTCCGGACTTGCCCATGGCGCCGACCAACAGGAGAAGCGATGCGGCGGCGGAAACCGTCAGTCCGCCTATCGTCGTGGCACCCGCGAGGGACTTCAGCGCGCCGGACTCGAGCAAACCGTTTCCATCATCGAGGAAAAGCAGGGTCCCGGTCTGATTGTAGAGCCAGATCATGCCGAGGAAAAACGCCATGTCCCCCACCCTTGTGGTGATGAAGGCCTTTTGCGCGGCGGCGGCGGCGGCGGGTTTCCGATAGTGGAAACCAATCAACAGATAGGAGGCCAGTCCCACGCCTTCCCAGGCCATGAACAGCAGCAGCAGGCTGTTCGAATAAACCACCATCAGCATCGCACCACAGAACAGGGAGAGAAAACCGAAGAATCGACCGAAGCGTTTCTCCTCCGCCATGTAGCCGGTGCTGTAGATGAAGATCCACAATGCAACGAAAGTCACCATCGCCCCCATGCCGGCGCTGAGCGGATCGAGCAGAAGCCCCAGTTTCAGCACGACATCGCCGAAAGTGAACCATTCGACCGGGGCGGGGATTCGCGTCGTCCCCGGAGCCAGCACGCAGAAGAGGGCACCAAGTGAAAGCAGGCATGAAACCAACAAGGCGCCAATCGCCAGCATCGAGGCCAGGCGGCCTTTTTCATCGGGCAACAAGGCGATGATGCCGCCCGCGAACAGCGGCAGCAGCGGTATGCACCAGAGAAGGAAACGGAGGTGATCAGCCACGGAGCGAATCGAGTTGGTTGAGGTCGGTCGAGCGGGTGTGCCGGAAGACCATCAGGATGATGGCCAGTCCCACGGCGGCCTCGGCGGCGGCGATGGCGATTGAAAACAGCACGAACAAGGGCCCGGTGAACTCGATATCCGGCGGACCGTAGCGCCAGAAGGCGATGAAGTTGATGTTTGCCGCGTTGAGCATGAGTTCGATGCCCACCAGGATCAGGATCGCATTGCGGCGCGTGAGCACCGCGAAAAGTCCCAGCACGAACAGCACCGAGGACAGGGTCAGCATGATGGCGAGAGGAGTCATGGATCCTTGGATTCGGTTTCCCGGGCAAACAGGGCCGCGCCGATCATTACGGCAGTGAGCAGCACCGCCACGCCGAGCACGGCGGGCGCGTGGGTGGTGAAGAGGATTTTTCCGAGTTTCTCCAGCGGCAGCGCGACGTGTTTGTCGCTTCCCGCCGGAACTTCGGACACCACCAACAGCAGTACTGCCAGCACCGGCATCGTACAAAGCAGCCCCGGCACCAGCGAACGCGGACGCCGGGCGATCTCCTCGGACTCGTCCGTGGGCCGGGTGATCAGAAGCGAAAACACTATCAGCACCGCCACCGCGCCGACATAGACCATGAACTGCACCAGCCCGATGAAATCCGCGCCGAGCGCCAGATAGAGCACCGCATTGAGGGAAAGCGCCAGTGCCAGCAGCAACGCCGCATGCACCGGCCGCGCCTTCCAGACCGCGCCGGTTGCGGCAAGGAGGATGAGCGGGCTGAGGATGAGGAGCGGGGTCATGGAGACAGGTCTTATGGGGCCTATGATTCCGCGAAACGGTAGGTTCTGGTGCCTGCGGCGAGGCGCTTGTTGAAGATGGCGGCCACCACCAGCCAGGGCGGCAGCATAAGCGGCAGCACCACCAACCAGGAGAGCAAACCCCTGCCGGTGAAGTGCCAGATGGCGGCGGCGGGGATGGTGAGCAGGGCCATCGGGATCATGCAGAGCCACGCGAAGCGCATGAGTTGATCGATGCGGACCCGCGGGTAGGTGGCCCGGATCCAAAGGTAGGAGAAGATCACCAGTGCCAGCTTTCCGAAAAACCAGAACCAGGTGGGCACGAAACCAAGGCCCGGCAGCGGTGCCTGCCAGCCGCCGAGGAAGAGCGTGACGAAGAGCCCCGCGATGGCGAAGAGTCCGAGATACTCGCCCATGAAGAACAACGCGTATTTGAAACCGGAGTATTCCGTCATGTGGCCGGCGACGATTTCCGACTCACCTTCCGGCAGATCGAAGGGGCAGCGGTTTGCCTCGGCGATGGTGCAGATGTAAAAAAGCGGACCGGCGAAGATTCCCCATGGCGTGCACATGTTCCAATGCCAGAATCCGCCTTCCTGTAGCGCGACGATGCCTGGCAGCGAAAGCGTTCCCGAAACCATCACCACGCCAAGGGCGGTGATGACCAACGGCAGTTCGTAGCTGACCATCTGCGAAATGGCGCGCATGGCGCCCAGCATGGGAAACTTCGAACCGCTCGCCCAGCCGGCCATGAAGACCGACAACTCGGTGAGCGAACCCACCGCGAAGAAGAACAGCAGCCCGAGTTCCAGCGGCACCGGTGTCCATTCACGGCCATAAGGGATCACACCCAGCGCGAGGATAGCGGGCAGCACGATCAGGACCGGTGCGAGGAGATGGAGCAGCTTTTCCGCCTTGGCCGGGACGATGTCCTCCTTGGTGAGCATCTTGATGCCATCGGCCACCGGCTGGAGGATGCCGAACCAGCCCGCCCTGTTGGGGCCGATCCGGTTTTGGGCACGGGCGAGGGTTTTCCGCTCGATCAGCGATAGCAGGGCGAAGGCTCCGAGGAACACGCCAGTCACCGTGCCCGCCGCAGCGGCGGAGCCGCCGATGGAAACCAGCCATTCGGGCGCGGACAGGTTTGTCAGAACCATCTCCACCAGGCGTTTGGGAAGCAGCGGAAGATGCTCGGGGGAGAATAAGGAGGGCTCCGCAGGCATGGTCATCGGAAGCTTCATGATTGCCCCCCTCCATTCCCTTCGGTTGGCTTGGCCCCGGCGGCGGCTTTTTTCGCCTCGGAATCCGCCTTTGCCTTGGCGGCCTTCGCCGCCGCCGCGGCGGCTTTCTTTTCCTCTTCCGCCTTGCGGCGGGCCAGCACTCCGGACGCCTGTTCAGGCCGCAGTTTCATGTGATAGCCGGCGGACTTGGCCAGACGCTCGCGGCGGAACAGCAGGCCCTCGAAGCGGTCATCCGTGGCGAGTTCATACTCGCCGTCCATGTAGATCGCATCGAATGGACAAACCTCCGCGCAGATGCCGCAGTTCATGCAGACGGAAACGTCGATATCGAAAATCTTCGGACGCTTGAGCGACTTGCCGCTTTCATCGCGTTCGAGAACGATGTAGATGCATTGCGGGGGGCATTCCTTCTCGCAGATCGAGCAGGCGACACAGCGCAAGCCCTCGATGGATTCGCCATCGTATACAAGAAATGGAAAATTGCGGAAATTCGGGCTGATCGGGGCGCGCTCCTCCGGATACTGCACCGTGGTCATGCGCTCCTTCTTGTAGAAACTTTCCACCATGTTCCTGCCGGTCACGGCAAGTCCCCGGAACAGGCCGAGCCCCGGCAGGGTCCGGCGGGAGGGACTCTTCGTTTCGGATTTCATGCTTGGGATTTCGCGCTTCACCGATCCACCTCCCCCAACACGATATCGATGCTTCCGAGGATGATGACGACATCCGCCAGGTCGAGCCCGAGGCACATGTCTTCGAGCAGGGTGAGATTGATGAAACTCGGCGGACGGACGCGGTAGCGGTAGGGGTTGGGCGTGCCGTCGCTGACAAGATAAAATCCGAGTTCGCCTTTCGGGCCTTCGACGCGGCCGTAGGCCTCGCCCACAGGCGCCTTGAAACCGCGGATCTTGGCCTTGGGATGGATGTATTCGCCGTCAGGAAGTTGATCGATGGCCTGGCGCAGGATTTTGAGCGACTCGCGCATTTCCAGGAAGCGGATCATGATGCGGTCATAGACATCGCCTTTTTCACCGAGCGGGATACGGAACCCGAAGCGATCATAGATGCCGTATTTGTCCACCTTGCGGATGTCATAGTTCACGCCGGCGGCGCGCAGCATCGGCCCGGTGACGCCGCCGTTGATGAGTTTTTCCGCGGGGAGTTGCCCGACATCCTGCGAGCGAGCGAGAAGGATCTCGTTGCCGACGAGGAACTTCTCCATTTCGTCGAGGAAGGGGCCGTAATCGTTCACCACGGCGCTTACCTGCTCACGCCACCCGGAAGGCAGATCGTTGCGGCAGCCGCCGAAGCGCATGAAGTTCGCCATCATCCGCGCACCGGTGAGGTGTTCGAAGAGGTCGAGGATCTTCTCCCGCTCGCGGAAGGCATACATGAGTGCCGAGCCCCACGCGCCCATGTCGCCGAGGATGAAACCCATGAACGCGGTGTGGTTGATCAGGCGGGTGAGTTCGGCCAGGATGACGCGCATGTATTGGGCGCGCTCCGGCACCTCGATGCCCGCGAGTTTCTCCACCGACAAGGCGTAGGCCCAGTTGTTGGAGAGCGGGCAGATGTAGTCGAGCCGGTCGGTATATGGCATCGAGCTGAGATAGGTCGCGCCCTCGGCGATTTTCTCGTGGTTGCGGTGGAGGTATCCAAAGACGGGTTTCAGGCTGACGACGGTTTCCCCATCGAGCGCGACGTTCATGCGGAACACTCCGTGCGTGGACGGATGCTGCGGCCCGAGCGAAACGCGCAGCAACCGATCCTCGTCCGATCCTTCGGGAACCGGTGGGGAATTGACTATGGAGGAATCGGAAATCATTCTGAAAACTCGGGCCAAAACCACGGATTATCCGGATTGGGATCGGAAGAATCGGTTTCTTCTCCGTGCAAGCTGTGGAATCCGTGGTTCATTCGACAAATCAGGGGGTGGGCGGATAATGTTTTTCAGCCTTCTCCAGCACCTCGTCATGAGGCGTGGGTTCGTATTCGTAGTCGTCGGGAGCGACGTAGTCCTTGCGCATCGGGTGGTCGGTGAATTCGTCCCACATGAGGATGCGGCGGAGGTCGGGATGGCCGGTGAAGGTGATACCGAAGAGGTCGTAGATCTCGCGCTCCTGGAACTCGGCGCTGCGGAACACGGAGACGACCGAGGGAATGGCGGTGTTTTCCGAGCGGTCGGCGGTGCGGGCGCGGAGGACGAGCGGGCCGGAGCGTTTTTCGATGGAGTAAAGATGATAGACCGCTTCGAGGAAGCCGTTTTCGCGGGCGATCCCCTCGCCTTCCGCCGGGGCGGCGGCGGCATCGGCCTTCTTCGGGTCGGGCCAGTCCACACCTGTGACATTTGAGAGGAAATCGAACGAATGGCTGTCACGAAGAAAGGCCATGACGCGGACGAAGTCGTCGTTTCCGACAAGCAGCGAGTGTTGTCCGGACGGGCCGGGGTTGGTGAGGAGCCGGATGGACGCATCCGGCAGGGAGGCGCGGATGGCGTCGAGGATTTCCGCGGTTTCGACGCTCATTCGCCACCTCCTTCGACGCGGACAAGCGGCTTTGGTTTCCAGACATCCGGATTGAATGCCGGCTGGATGTCGTGCGGGCCGAAGTCCGGGACCGGCAGTTCGGCGGGCGCCTCCGGATCGGCATGACGGGCGCGGCGGTCGCCTGACAGTTTTTCCTTCGAGATCTTCTCCCGCAGTTTCATCAACCCTTCCAGCAATGCCTCGGGGCGCGGCGGGCAGCCGGGGATGGCGATGTCCACCGGGATGAAACGGTCGATGCCCTTCAGCACGTTATAGCCTTCCTTGAAGGGTCCGCCGGAGATCGCGCAGGCGCCCATGGCGATGACATATTTCGGCTCGGCCATCTGGTTGTAGAGGCGGACGACCTGCGGGGCCATTTTCTTGGTGACGGTGCCGGCGACGATCATGAGGTCGGCCTGGCGCGGCGACGGGCGGAAGACTTCGGCGCCGAAGCGGGCCATGTCGTATTTCGCCATGGTGGCGGCGATCATTTCGATGGCACAGCAGGCGAGGCCGAACTGGAGCGGCCACAGCGAGCTGGAGCGGCCCCAGTTGATGAGTTGCTCGAAGGAGGTGACGTGAACCCCCTGCGACTTCAGCTCGGCGGCCAGTTGCGGGTCAATCGGCATGGAAGGTGAGATTGGGTTTCGCGGGTCCGCGCCAGTTGAGCAGGCCCTTGGCCCATGCCCAGAGGAGTCCCTCCGCAAGCAGCAGCAGGAAGAGCATGGCGATGAGGAAGGAGCCTGCGGAGAGATTGAGAAAGGCGACCGCGAAGGGCAGCAGGAAGACGGTCTCGACATCGAAGAGCAGGAACAGGAGGCCGTAAAGGTAATACTGCGAGTGGAAGCGCGTCTGACGGCCGGCCAGCGGGTTGACGCCGCATTCGTAGAGCGCGTTCTTCTCGCCGCCGCGCTTGATCGGGGTGAAGAAGCGCATCCAAACGCGGGCGAGGGCGAGCGAAGCGACGGGCACCGCCAGTGCCACGGCGAAAAAGACCAGGACGGGAACGTAGGGGTGGTTCACGCGGAGGTTCGTTTGGGTTGCGTTTGGGTTCGGCTTTCGTAATCGAGAACCCCGGCCAGCGTCATGGATGCGAGCTTTTCGAGGTATGATCTATGAAATGCCTGCCAGAAGGTGTTAGGTCGAGGAGAAACTTCCACCGGATCGCATTGAGCGTGCGTCCGGCCGCCCTCGACCGCCGCATCGATTTGCAAGAGGCTGATTTCACTGGCGGAGCGGCAGAGTTTCACCCCGCCCTTGTATCCCCGTTTGGTCTCGACGATGCCGGCCTCCCCGAGTCTTTGGAAGATCTTGGACAGGTAGGGCGAGGGCATGTCGGTGAGCGTGGCGATTTCCCTGACGAGCATGGAGTGGCTGCCATTCCTCGCCAGGCAGGCGAGGGCCTCGATCGCATAGCCGGTGGTGTGGGAGAAATTGGTCACTTTCGGAATCAGACTTTCCAGAGCTGGAGAACGCGGAGGTAGTTCGCGCGCTCGAAAACCGAGGGGTCCGGGCAGTTTTTCAGGCTCATGCTGCCACGCATCTGGTCCACGGAATCGTATTCGTGATCCTCAAGCCAGTGGCGGAGTCCCTGAATGAGGCTGCCGATGTGGGAGGGCCCGTATTTCAGCAGGCTGGAGACGACCTGCACGGCGTTGGCGCCGCACATGATGGCCTTGATGATGTCCTCCACCGTGTGGACGCCGCCGCTCAGGGCGATGTCCGCCTTGAGGTGGCCGTGAAGGATGGCGGCCCAGCGGAGGCGGAGGCGCAGTTCGGTGGAGTTCGAGAGGTCGAGCCGGTGGGTGGCTTCGAGTTCCTCGGTGTCGATGTCCGGCTGATAGAATCGATTGAAGAGGATGAGTCCGGAGGCGCCGGCGGCGTCGAGTTGCTTGGCGAAGTGTCCGGGAGACGAGAAGAAGGGCGAGAGTTTCACCGCCACGGGCATGGCCACGGACCCGCGCACCGCTTCCAGGATATCGAGCGTGCGCTGCTCCACCGCCACGCCGGATTCTTCGGGATCGGTGGCCACGTAGTAGACATTGAGTTCCAGCGCGTCGGCCCCGGCCTGTTCGATGAGTTTCGCGTGGTCGGTCCAGCCGCCGAGGCTGATGCCGTTGATCGAGCCGATGACGGGGATGCCGACCATGCTTTTGATCTTGGCGATTTGCTCGAGGTAACGGTCCGGCCCGAGGGCGTAGTCCTCCATCCGCGGGAAGTATGAGGTGGCCTCGGAGAAGGATTCGGCCGGGTTTTCCGTGTGGGCGAACTCGGAGAGCTGGTCATTGGCGATCTGCTCCTCAAACAGCGAGTGCATGACGATGGCGGCCGCGCCGGCGTCCTCAAGACGGCGGACGTTGTCGAGTTGATCGACCAGCGGCGACGCGCCGGGCATGACCGGGTTCCTGAGCGGCAGGCCGAGATAGGTGGTTTGAAGGTTCATGATGCTGGAGTGGTTGGGTCGGCCGGCTTGGACGGATCCGTCCGATCCGTTGGCTTTGCCTCCGCCATTTGCCGATAGAGGGCGAAGCGTTCCTTCACGGAGGCCGCGGCCATTTCCTGGAGCATGGCGGAGCGTTCCGGGTTGATGCGTTCGAGCATTTGGAAGCGGGTTTCGTTTTTGGTGAACTCGGCGAGCGTGCCCTTCGGCGCGGCGGAGTCGAGTTTCATCGGGTTTTCCCCCTTGTCCGCGCGGCGGGGATCGTAACGGAAGAGCGGCCAGTATCCGCAATTGACGGCGCGTTTCTGCTGCTCGAGTCCCTGCGAGAGGCTGTAGCCGTGGGCGACGCAATGGCTGTAGGCGATGATCAGCGAGGGGCCGTCATAACTTTCCGCCTCGCGGAAGACCGAAACCGTGTGTCCGTCCTTCGCGCCGAGCGAAACGCGGGCGACATAGGCCGTGCCGTAGGACGCGGCGATCAGCCCGAGATCCTTCTTCGGCACCGACTTGCCGGCCATGCTGAACTTGGCCACCGCGCCGAGCGGCGTGGACTTCGATTGCTGGCCGCCGGTGTTGGAATAAACCTCGGTGTCGAGCACGAGAATGTTGACGTTGCGACCGGAGGCGATGACGTGGTCAAGTCCGCCGAAGCCGATGTCGTAGGCCCAGCCGTCGCCGCCGACGATCCAGACGCTCTTGTTGACGAGGTAGTCGGCGATCTGGTTGAGGGTGCGGGCTTCGATGTCCGTGTTGCCTGCGAGCGCCTTGCGCACGGCGATGACACGCTCGCGCTGGGCGTTGATGCCCGCCTCATTCGATTGATCGGCCTCAAGCAACGCAGAGACGGAATCATCGCCTAACAGCGATGCCAGGCCCCGCAGGAGATACTCGGCGAAGGCCTTCGACTGGTCGATGCTGGCCCGGAATCCGAGACCGAATTCCGCGTTATCCTCGAAGAGCGAGTTCGCCCATGCGGGACCGCGACCGCAGCCGTTGGTGGTGTAGGGAGTCGTCGGCAGGTTTCCGCCGTAGATGGATGAACAGCCGGTGGCGTTCGAGATCAGCAGGCGGTCGCCGAAGAGCTGGGTGAGCAGCTTGAGATAGGGCGTTTCCCCGCAGCCGGCGCAGGCGCCGGAGAACTCGAAGAGCGGCTTCATGAACTGGGACGTCTTGACGTCGTCCCTGAGCATGGCGCGGTCCGGGTCCGGCAGACCGAGGAAGAAATCGAAGTTTTCCCTCTCCGTTTCGCGAAGCGGGATCTGCGGTGACATGTTGAGCGCCTTGCGGCTCGGGTTGGACTTGTCCTTGGCCGGACAAACCTCGACGCAAAGCTGGCAGCCGGTGCAGTCCTCGGCGGCGACCTGCAGCGAGTACTTCATGCCGGCGAATTCGCGCAGCTTGAAGTCGGTGGACTTGAAGGTGGACGGCGCGTTTGCCAGCAGCTCCGGCTGATAGATCTTCGGCCGGATGGCGGCGTGGGGGCAGACGATGGCGCACTTGTTGCACTGGATGCAAATGTCGGTTTCCCAAACGGGAATCTCCTCGGCGATGTTGCGTTTCTCCCACTTGGTGGTGCCGGTGGGCCAGGTGCCGTCCACGGGGAAGGCGCTCACCGGCAGCAGGTCGCCTTTGCCGGCGAGCATCAGCGCGGTGACGCGCTTGACGAAATCCGGCGCATCGTCCGGCACCACGGGATTGAGGCGGTGGGTGGAGGTCGGCGCGTCCGGATAGCTCACCCTGATGAGGTTTTCGAGCGTGCTGTCAACCGCCTGATAGTTCTTCCGGACCACCGCCTCGCCGCGTTTGCCGTAGGTTTTCCTGATCGCCTTCTTGATCTGGGCGATGGCCTCGTCCTTGGGCAGCACGCCGGAGATGGCGAAGTAACACGTCTGCATGATTGTGTTGATGCGGCCCGCCATGCCGACGTTGCGGGCGACGGTGCTGGCGTCGATGGCGTAGAACGAAAGGTTTTTCAGGATGATCTGCTCCTGGATCTCGCGCGGCAGGCGGTTCCAGACCTCGTTGGGATCGCCGGGCGAGTTTAGCAGGAAGATGCCGCCGGGTTTGACATAGGACAGGACATCCACCTGGTGGAGCAGGTCGAAGCGGTGGCAGGCGACGAATTCGGCTTGGCGGATGAGATATGTCGAGCGGATCGGCTGCGGACCGAAGCGCAGGTGGGAAACGGTCATCGCCCCGGCTTTCTTCGAGTCATAAACGAAGTATCCCTGGGCGAAGTTATCGGTTTCCCCGCCGATGATCTTGATGGTGTTCTTGTTCGCGCCGACCGTGCCGTCCGATCCGAGACCGACGAACACCGCCTGTTTCATGCCGTCGGGAACCACTTCGAATTCCGGATCGTAATCGAGCGAGAGTCCGGTGACGTCGTCGTTGATGCCGACGGTGAACACCGGCTTTGGCGAGGATTTCGCGAGTTCATCGAACACGGCCTTGACCATCGCCGGGGTGAACTCCTTCGAGCCGAGACCGTAACGGCCGCCGATGACGCGGATGTTGTGCGTGTCCTTCAGCCAGCCCGCGGTATCGGCCTGGCGGAGCGCGCCGACGACGTCGAGGTAGAGTGGCTCGCCCAGCGCACCGGGCTCCTTGGTGCGGTCGAGCACGGCGATGGATTTCACCGACTTCGGCAGCACGGCGGCGAAGTCCCCGACGGAAAACGGGCGGTAGAGCCTGACCTTGACCACACCGGTCTCGCGGCCCCTGGCATTGAGCCAGCCGACGGTTTCACCTACCGCCTCCGCACCGGAGCCCATGATGACGATGACGTGTTCGGCATCGGGCGCGCCCTCGTAGTCGAAGGGCAGATAGAAACGTCCGGTGCGCTCGCCGAAGGCCCGCATGGCGTCCTTCACCAGGCCGGGAAGCTTCTGATAGAAAACATTGCCCGCCTCGCGCGCCTGGAAGAACGCGTCCGGATTCTGGGCGGTGCCGCGGATTTTCGGAGCATCCGGGGTGAGCGCGCGGTCGCGGTGGGCGAGCACGGCGTCCTGATCTATCAGCGCGCGGAGGTCGGCATCACTGATAAGCGAGATCTTGGACACCTCGTGCGAGGTCCGGAAACCATCGAAGAAATGCAGGAACGGCACGCGTGACTTGAGGGTGACCATCTGCGAGATCACGGCGGTGTCCTGGGCCTCCTGCACCGAGCCGCCGCAGAGCATGGCAAAACCGGTCTGGCGGCAGGACATCACGTCCGAGTGGTCGCCGAAAATGCTCAGCGCGTGGGTGGCCAGCGCGCGGGCGGTGACATGAAGACAGAAGGGTGTGAGTTCCCCTGCGATCTTGTACATGTTGGGAATCATCAGCAGCAGCCCCTGGGAGGCGGTGAACGAGGCGCTCAGCGAACCTGCCTGGAGCGCGCCGTGAAGCGCGCCCGCGGCGCCGCCCTCGGACTGCATCTCCACCACGCTGGGGACGGCTCCCCATAGGTTGCTTTTCCCGGCGGCCGACCATTCGTCCGCGAATTCCGCCATCGGGGAGGATGGCGTGATCGGATAGATCGCGAAAAACTCGTTGAGTCGGTATGCGACGGAGGCGACCGCCTCGTTCGCGTCGAGCGTCCCCATTGCGGGTTGGGTTGCGGCATTCACACCGCCCGATAAACACTTTTCGGACAGCAAGGTCCACAAAGTGCATAATATGGAGCGATTATGTCAATTTCCGCACAGCCGCCGGCTTGTTGGGACTGGCCATGGGCAAAAGTCCCGGGTAGCCTTTCCGGTGAAAAGCATTCGCCGCACTCCATGAAACCGGTCACTTTCAACAACACCGTCCTGCGCGACGGCCACCAGTCGCTCGCCGCCACACGCATGAGCACCGCCCGGATGCTGCCCGCGGCGCCGATACTCGACGAAATCGGCTTCAGCGGTCTTGAAACCTGGGGCGGAGCCACCATCGACTCGTGCCTGCGTTATCTGAACGAAAACCCCTTCGACCGGCTCCGCGCGCTGAAAAAGGCGGCCCCAAAAACACCACAGATCATGTTGCTGCGCGGCCAGAACATCGTCCAATACGCCAGTTTCCCGGACGACGTGGTGGAGGCCTTTGTCAGGGCCAACGCGGCGGCGGGCCAGGATGTGTTCCGGGTTTTCGACGCGCTCAATGACACCCGCAACCTGACCACGGCCGTGCGGACCGTGCTCGCCTGCGGCAAACACGCGCGTGGCGAAATCTGTTATACCACCAGCCCGGTCCACACCATCGAGGCCTTTGTCAACATGGGTGTCGAACTCGAAAAAATGGGCTGCCAGTCCATCGGCATCAAGGACATGTCCGGCATCATTACGCCGCGCGTCGCCTGCAACCTGGTCAGGGAACTCAAATCCAAGGTCGGTCTGCCGATCATCCTTCACGCCCATGATACGGCCGGGTTTGGCGCCGCATCCTACCTCGCCGCCATCGACGCCGGGGTGGACACCGTGGAAACATCGATCGTGCCCTTCGCCAACGGCACCTCGCAGCCGGACACCGCGCGCATGCTCGCGCTCCTGGACGGCCACCCGCGCAAGCCGGATTACGATTTGGCGAAACTTCAGGAACTCCGCGTTTACTTCGACGATGTCTATCGGCAGTTGTCGCAGTTCACCAGTCCGGCCAACGAGCGGGTCGATTCCGACATCCTGGTCTTCCAGGTACCGGGGGGCATGCTCTCCAACTTCCGCAACCAACTCGCGGAACAGGGCATGGCGGACAAGTTCGACGAGGTCATGCGCGAGATTCCCGTGGTGCGGGAAGCCCTCGGTTGGATCCCGCTGGTCACGCCCACCTCGCAGATCGTCGGCACCCAGGCGATGATGAACATCAAGTTCGGCCGCTGGAAAATGATCTGCCAACCGGCGCAGGACATCGCGCTCGGCAAATACGGACGCACCCCGGGACCGGTGAACCCGGAAATCCTCGCCATGGTCGAAAAACAAACCGGCAAAAAATCCGTCACCTGCCGCCCCGCCGACCTGTTGGAGCCCGGACTCGAAGCCTACCGCGGCCAGTGCGCGGCCAGGAACCTGCCCACCGATGATGAAACCACCGTGCTTTTCGCCATGTTTCCGCAACAGGTCGAAGCCCTGCACAAGGGTCCGGCACCGGAGCCCGAAAAGAAAAACCCAAAGCCAGCCCCAGCCCAGACCCGGACAATACCGGCAACGGCAGGCAAGGGCCGCGAAATGATGCTCAACATCAACGGCGAGCGCCACTCGGTGATCGTGGAGCGGCTATGAGCCGGCAATCCCACGCGATCACGTGGGGAAAGGAATCCTTGGCAATCGGCCCGGATCTTGATATTTCACATTCGTTGAACACCTCCCAATCTTGAAATCTCCGGTCCTTCCCTCAAAAATCCTGGCTCTTCTGGTTGGTTCCTGCCTGCTATGGGTCGGAATCCTTTCACTGGCCTTCATGACACTCATGGGGGCCAATGTCACGGCGGGTTGGATCTGCGCCGGAGCACTCGTTTTCGCCCTGGGAGTGTGGATCATCGTCATGGCGGGCGAATTCCGCAACGCCATCGGACACCCGGCCGCCATCATCGATGACGAATCGGGGGAAAACCCGTCCCTCACCTCCCCTCTCCCCGCCCAAGTCCGGAGGATCACCGGGTTGCGCGGATTATGGAGCGGCAGGCGGTTTCTGCCCGTCCAGACCCGCCGGAAAATGCGACGGGGAGCCCGCGCCGAACGGCCGCTCGCAAGACCGTAGCCGCAGGCCAAGGCAGGGAAAACCTCTCCCGCCTCTTTTCATCGATTCCATCCATCGAGCCCGCGCGCCAACCAATGGCGTTGACCATGCCAACCCATTTGCGAAACGAAGTTCTCCGGCTTCCCGGCCATCCCCCCCCGGATTTTGGCGCTTCCCGCTGGAGGCCCTCCATGGCACGGCCATTCACTTGCATGCGCCGCCCGCTGCCATTTCCGTCCGCCCGCAAGCTGGTGCCGTTGGAACCGGATCAAGTTTTCCTACTCTGCCCACTCTCATTTTTAGGGACAGGCCTTTGGGAAAGTTCTTCTTGCCCATGTGTTTTGACACACGAAGCATGGGCGGAACCGGGCGGGTGGCGTAGCGTGGCGGCGCGACGTGAAAGCCCACGCCTCATCCGCCGCCACCCGGGACATCCATTACCGGTGCGACGGTCTGCGGCAGGTCACCCGCCATGATCGCGGGAATCCCATACCCGCCTCCGGCCCGCCACACACGGGCATTGGGCCTTCCACACGGCAACGGATGGAGGTTTTCACCTTTGACGGGACCGGCTACCAGTAAGACGCCCTCACGCGGCGCACCCGCAGGAGCAACGGCGCGGAAACCCGGGATTACCACTACGACAGCCAATTGCCGATAGGGTTGAGGCCATTCGAAACTTTTTGAAATCAAATGGGATTGATGAAGCGGGAATTGCCCTTGATGACAATCCTCATGACCCGAATATGCCCTGCGGTGAAATTACACTCAATGGCCCAACCTTGGGTTCATTCATTAAATACACTTGTGGCAATCTGAAGATATACGCTCAATTCTTGGATGGGAAAATTGTAATATCAGATCTATAGATATGATATTTTCTTCCGATTCGTCCCGCAAGTGAACCGCGAGGCGTCCCGGAGCCATCACGCGGGCGGGCGCTTTCCCAGGCGCCCGAATGCATTTCGCGCGGCCCTGGAGGCCGCCCGCCCGCGTCACTGGTTTTTCTTGTCGAAGGCGGCGTCGAAGGCGACGGAGCTGACGGGGAAGTCCAGGCTGCGGACGAAGCTCGCGGCTTCCGCGCCGCCGTGGACGCGGTCCATGCGGATGTCCTCCCACTCGACGGAGAGCGGTCCGCGGTAACCGATGTCGTTGAGGGCGACGATGATGTCCTCGAACTCGATGTCGCCGCGGCCGGGCGAGCGGAAGTCCCAGAAGCGGCGGGCGTCGCCGAAGTTGGTGTGGCCGCCGAAGACGCCAACCGTGCCGTCGCCATGACCCCACCAGGCATCCTTCATGTGGCAGTGATAGATGCGGTCCGGGAACTCGCGGATGAATTTCACGTAGTCCACGCCCTGATAGCCGAGGTGTGAGGGATCGTAGTTGAAACCGAAGCGCTTGTGGTTGCCCACGGCGGCGAGCGCGCGCCTGGCGGAGGCGATGTCGAAGGCGATCTCGGTGGGATGCACCTCGAGCGCGAAGTTCACGTTCGCCTTGTCGAAGGCGTCGAGGATCGGGATCCAGCGCTTGGCGAAGTCCTTGAAGCCCTTTTCATAATACTCCTGCGAGGTCGGCGGGAAGGCGTAGATGGAATGCCAGATCGAGGAGCCGGTGAAACCGTTGACCACGGCGGGGAAATCATCCGAACCGTTGCGGCCGGGCTTGGCATTGAAGAAGGCGCGCGCGGCCTTGGCGGTGGCGATCATCTTCCTCGCGGCGCGTTTTCTAACACCTTCGGGATCGCCGTCGCCCCAGACGTCGGGGGGAAGAATCGCCTTGTGGCGCTCGTCGATCAGATCGCAGACGGCCTGGCCGACGAGGTGGTTGGAAACGGCGAAGCAGGTCAGCCCGTGGTCGCCCAGCAGCTCCCACTTCTCCTTGATATGGGTCTTGCCGGAAACGGCGGCGTCCACATCGAAGTGATCGCCCCAACAGGCGAGTTCCAGGCCGTCATAGCCCATCTCGTAAGCGAGCGGCGCGAGTTTTTCCAGCGGCAGGTCGGCCCACTGGCCGGTGAAGAGGGTTACGGGGCGTGACATGGTGGGAATGGTTTCGGTTGGTGGAAGCAGGCTGCGGAATCGGGTTTTCCGCATCAATTCAAAAACGCGGAATCAAGCGCCGCTCTTTCCGATGGCCGCCTCGTGCCAGGCGCGGCGGAGGATAGCGGTGAGCGGACCGGCATCGAAAGTCCGGTCTTCAAAGCGCGAGAGCCCCACCACGCCGCGGGTCGATGAAGTGAGGAAAATCTCGTCCGCCAGGTGAAGTTCGTTGAGCGCCACATCGGTTTCCTCGCATGGAATGCCGAGCGAGCGGGCGGTTTCGATCACGACTCCGCGGGTGATTCCCGGCAGGCAGCCGGATGCGGGCGAAGGCGTGCGGACGCGGCCGTCACGGACCACGAAGACATTCGAGGTGGCGGCTTCGCAGACCGCGCCGGAGTTATTGAGGAAAACCGTTTCCCCGAAACCAAGGCGACGGGCGTGGTCGAGAGCGATCAGGTTTTCCGCATAGGAGGCGGATTTCAATCCGGCGAGGGCGGAGCCTTCGTTGCGGGTCCAGGGAGAAAGGTTGGCGTTGGTGTCCTGCGGCGGCCCGGCGGTGGCGGCGGCGCTCATCCAGACGAGGTGATCGATGCCCTGGGCCAGATCCCCCACCGGGCCGCTGCCGGCGGTGACCGCCAGGCGGATCCGCGCGCGCCCCTTCAGGAGATTATTGGCATCTAACAACTCTGGCAGCGCCTCTCCCGGATCCGGCAGCGCGGGATTCCAGCCGAGACGCGCGCAGCCTCCGGCCAGCCGCGAGACGTGTTTGTCCGCAAATACCGGACGACCGTTCACCGCCAGGATCGTTTCGAAGAGCCCCAGCCCGTGCATCAGCCCGCGGTCGGCGGGACGTGCGGAGAAATCCGACGCGTCGAGCCACCGGCCATTGCACCACAGGACTGCCATGCGACCACTGTGGCCGCTGGCGGCGACTTGTAAACCCCACGCAAGTCCCCGCCCGCGGTTTTCCGGATTGAAATGCGGCAGTGGCTCGGGATGCTTGGCACATGATCGACGCCGACGCCAATGCCACCACTCCGCTGCTGCCGGAGGTGCTGGATGCCATGATGCCATGGCTGCGGGACGGCCACGCGAACCCCTCGGGCGCGTACCGCGCCGGCCGCGAGGCAAGGAAGGCGATCGACAAGGCGCGATGCCAGGTGGCGGACCTCATCGGCGCGGACCCGTCAGAGATCGTCTTCACCGGCTGCGGCACGGAGAGCGTGAACACCGCGCTGATGTCGCTGGACGCTCTAACAGGAAACGGAGCCGCCGTTTCAAGCGCCATCGAGCACAGCGCGGTGCTGAACCGCCTCGGCAATCTCGCGCGCGGGCATCGGCTCGCCAAGGTGGATGAAACCGGCAGGCTGGATCTGGCCGATCTCGCCGCCGCCATCGACGGGGCCGCCTTCGTTTCCATCATGCTGGCCAACAACGAGACCGGCATGATCCAGCCGCTCCGGGAAATCGCCGAAGCCGCCCGCGCCACGGGCCAGCCCCTCCACACGGACGCGATCCAGGCGGCGGGCAAGATACCCATCGATGTGAAATCCCCGGCCGTGGACATGCTTTCGCTATCCGCCCACAAGTTTCACGGGCCCAAGGGCGTGGGTGCGCTCTTTGTCCGGAGCGGACTGCGCTTCGAGCCCCTGCTGCGCGGCGGCGGCCAGGAGTCCGGACGCCGCAGCGGCACCGAGAACACCGCAGGCATCGTCGGCATGGGCATGGCTGCGGAAATGTCCGTGAAACACCTGGCCGCAAACGGCCCGGCCGCCATCGCCGCCGTGCGCGATGCCTTCGAGGAGCAGGTCATGCGCCGGGTGGAGGGTGTGGTGAGAAACGGCGACCCGCGGCTCCGTTTGCCCAACACCAGCCATCTGTCCCTCGACGGGTGCGATGCGGCGGGCATGCTTGTTCTGTTAGATGAGGCGGGCATCGCATGCTCGGCCGGCTCCGCCTGCATGACCGGCAGGAGCAAGCCGTCCCATGTCCAGCTCGCCATGGGCATCCCGGAGGAACGCGCGAAGACCAGCCTGCGTTTCGGTTTCTCCAGACTCAGCACCATGGAGGACGCGCTGGCCGCGGCGGAAGCGGTTCGCGCGGCGGCGGCCAAACTCCGCGGCGTACAAGGCGGCGGCGTGGGGCCGGTGGTGGTCTACACGCCCTGAGCGCGGGACATTCCCTCACTCCTCACCCTTCTTCGCGCGCTGGCGGTCCTTGATGATGTCCGCACCCTTTTCCGCGAGGTCGGAAATGCGGTCGTCATCGGACTTGGCGTATTCCTCGACGAGCTTGAGCGCCCAGCCGGTGTCGAAGTTCACCAGGCCGCGCACGATTTTCTCCTGCTCGGCGCGGGTTTTCGCCTGCTTGGAAAGCATCGTCCACTGTTCTTCCCAAGCCTTGGCATCGTGCTTCACGGTGGTGTCCGAGACATAGCGGAGGGCGGACTCGAAGGCGCGGGTGCGCAATGACTGGTCGCCGACGCTGCCGATGAAATCACTCAGAATGGGGAAGCCCGAATCATCGCCCCAGGAGCCGAGCGCGATGATGGCGGCCACCTGGTTTTTCTGCTCGCTGTCGGCCAGCGCGGCGCGCACGGTCTCCAGCGCCTTGGGACCGCCGCAACGGCCTAACAGACGGAGCAGCGAGTGGCGGATGTTCTCATCCACGGCGGTGGAGTGGGAGGTGGCGAGCTTGTCGGCGAAGGCCGCGCGGCTGGATGACTTGCGGATGATCTCGGCGGCCGTTTCCTCGGCGGCCTTGCGTATCTCCACGCTGGAGGTGGTCTGGATGACGTTGATGAATCCGTCGAACTGATCCTCACCGGCCATGAAACGCACGGCCTGCAGCGCCGCCACCGCGGTGCGGGTGTCGCCGGTGGAGGACGCGTAGTTCATCAGGATCGGCACCACCACCGGGTTCTTGCGCATCCGGATCACATCGCGGATGAGGATTTCCTTCACGTCCGGAAGCATCTCGGTGCCGGTGGCGAACTCGGCGATGCGGGTGTCCAGATCGGTGCCATCCGTCGCCTTGGCGAGGTAGAGCGCCTTGTAGATCGTCTGCCGGTGTTCGGTGGCGCCGACGTTGGTCGCGGCGCGCAGCAGGATGTCGAGCTTGTGTTTGGTGACAGGCAGCTCGGTGGCATCCCCCTTGGCCGCGTAGGTGATCATCTCGTTGTAAACCTTCGTCTCGCGGTTCTTGCTCTGGCGGTCTATCAGGATCCACGCGAGCATTACCGCAAGGATGCCGAGCACGGCCGCGACCACCGTTTTGGCGGCGTTGGACATCGATTTCTTCGCGGCCTTGCGCGGCATGCCCGCGGTTGGGGCGGCCGCTTGCGGAAATCCGGTGGTGGGAGCGGCGGCGGCTTTCAGAGGAGCCCTCCCCGCCGGAGCCTCGGTCACCTGCGCGACTTCGGCGGGAAGCTCCTGCGGCGCGGTGTGGACGCTCGGTTTCGCCCCCTCGGGCGGTGTCAGCGGCTGCGGGGCGCTTTTGGTCTGGGGAGCCTCGGAAACGGTCACCGGATCCGCAGGCAGCGATGAGGCAATGGCGGGGGCGGGTTTCGCGGGAGCGGCAAGCGGAACGGGCGCCGCCGGAACCACGGCGGGCACGGGTTCGGCGGGCGGTGCCGCGGGCGGCTCCGAGCCAGGGATGATCAGGCGCGGGCGTTTCGGGCCATTCGGTTGGGCGGTGCCGAGACTCATGGTGGGGTTGGGGTTTTTGTCGTTCTGAAGGAAAACCGAGAGGCACTGGCGCGCGGACTCGGGGCGGTCCTCCGGGTTGCGGTTGATCTGCCACATGATCCAGTCACAGGCCCAGAGCGGTATGTCCGAGCGCACCTCCTGGAGCGGCTTGACCTCGTGGTTGAGATGGGCGCCCATCACCTCCGTTCCGGTGGTTCCGCCATACGGATAGCTTCCTGCCAGCGCCTGGTAGTAAACACATCCCATCGAGTAGATATCCGAACGCTCGTCGAGAGGATGACGCTCGAACTGCTCGGGCGGCATGAAGAAGATCGACCCATACACCGCTTCGAGCGAATCGAGATCCTGCTTGGTCTGGGAGCGCGCGAGGGTGGCGAGGCCGAAGTCCACGATTTTCACCTGGAACTTGCCGGATGGCAGCCAGGCGAGCATCAGGTTGGAGGGCTTGAGGTCGCTGTGGATCAGATTGAGTTCGTGGGCGGCGATGAGCGCCTCCTGGGTTTGGAGGGCGAGTTCCCGGAAATCCTGCCAAGTGAGAGGCGCCCTTTCTATCAGTTCGTCGAGGGTTTTGCCGGCGATCAGTTCCATCACCACGTAAGGGCCTTCCTCGTCAGCCCCCACATCGTGCACCGTGACGATGTGCGGATGCTGGAGCGAGGCGAGTGCGCCCGCTTCCTTGATGAGCTGGCGGGTGGACTCCTCCTTGGAATCGCTGTCATCACCGGTGCTGATCCGCTTGATGGCCACCTCGCGGTTCATCCGGGTGTCATACCCGCGATATACCGCCCCAAGGCCGCCCTGCCCGATTTTTCCCCGGATTTCGTATCGTTCTTCCATGCTTTCGAAGCCACGCGAGGATGAGCCATCCCAAGCCCGACCGCAATCAAGAAAAACCGGGCGACACGGGTTGATGTGCTGGAACCATCCGGGAAAGAGCGCTCGGTTTCCCTCTCAAGGCCCTTCCGCTTTCGCCCGTTCGCCGTTTTCCCTGTTTCCCTCTTCGGAATCCGGGTTCAAATCAGATCGCCCCGGATGCGGACTCCGCCTGTCCCCGCGCGGCGGCTTCATTGGCGAGGAAAACCTCAAGCGCCTCGCGCGCATCGGCGGGCCGGTGGTCGGGCATTCGGTTGATCAGCCACATGACCCAGCCGCAAACCCACGGCGGCAGGTCGGGCCGCAGCTCCGCAAGGTTGGTCACCAGATGATGGACGTGCGCATCCATGATGCGGTTGCCGCCCTTGCCGTCAAACGGATGCCTGAGGGCGAGCGACTGATAGCAGACGCAACCAAACGAGTAGAGATCCGCGGACACCGTGGGAACTCCGCGGCCGAAACGCTCCGGAGCATGGCAGTAAAGGGTGTCCAGTGGCAATTCGAGAAGATCCTTGTCGTTTCCGGGGTGCGGATTGATCAGATCCGCCAGGCCGAAATCGAGAATGCGTATCCTGCGCCCGCCTTCGGCCGACTCCACAGACATCAGGTTCGATGGCTTGATGTCGCCATGAATCACCCCCGAATCATGCGCGGCGGCGAGTCCTTCCAGCGTTCCCGCCACCAACAGCCGGAACTCGTCCCATTCGAGCGCGGAGCGTTCCAAACGATGATCGAGCGACTCTCCCTCCACGAAATCCATCACCAGCACGGTGTCCGCGCCGTCACTGCCGATATCATGAATCCGGACCATGCTGGGATGCCCGACCGAGGATTGGATTTCCGCCTGTCGCGAGAGGATCGCCACCGGATCATCGCGGAAAAAACCATCGGTCCGGTTGGTGGCCAGACGCTTGATCGCCACATCGCGCAGACCGATCCGGTCATAGCCCCTGTAGACCGTGCCGAGCGAACTCACGCCGATCTTGCAACGGATCTCGTATCGGTTGTCCATGGAATCAGGGGCCGTCTCGTCAGGACGGGAAACGCGCCGACATCGACCCGGCCGCGTGGATCAGGACGCCACCCGCTCAAGCCGCTCGCGGCGGTAGAGCGTGGGGGAAACCCCGACGATGCGCGCAAAGCTGCGGTTGAACTGGGATAGCGACTGGTAACCGATCATGAAGGCGATTTCCGAGATGCGGGCCTCCGGCTTCAGCAGCTCGCGCTTCGCCCAGTCGATCCGGCAGCGGTTCACATAGTCGGTCAGAGTCAGCCCGGCCGAGTCCTTGAAGAGACGGCAGAAATGCGACTCGCTCAGCCCGGCCTGGCGGGCCACCAGCCCGAGCGGCAACGGCTGGTCGAGATTGGCGTGGATGTACTTGCGCGCCTTGGCAATGGCGGCGGGCTCGCTGCCTTCCTCGATGATCGCCAGGGACTCGGCGTGCTCGCTGAGTTGCTCGGAAAAACTCTGCAGCAGGGTCACCATGCTCTGGTAGCGCAAGGGTTCGACGTAGCGGGTTTGGAAGTAAGCCTCCTTGAGGGTGTCCCGCGTGATTTTGTCCACGGTCTTGCGCCCCATCGCACCGAGCACTTTGTCAAATTGCTCCTCTGTCGGCAGGCGGCTGAAAACCTGACCCGTTTTCAGATAACCGATCACGGTCGCACCCAGCTTGACCGGCACCGCCGTGGCGCACAGGCTGGCGAAGCAGTGGCAGGTGCTCGGCCCGTTGACTTCCGCTTCCTTCATCAGCCGGCGATTGGTTTCCACACACGCGCCGCATGCCTTCTCGCAGGCATTCAAGGCCTCGCAAAAAGGACTGCGGTTGATCCGCTGGTCGTCAAGGCACCAGGCGTCCGGATCGGAGGAAACCAGTCGCAGGGGAAGCCCCGTTGCGGTCCGGAACGCATCCTGATACATCTTGAAACGGTCCGATGCGGCTATTCTATGGAGCAGCGCTTGCCCGAATTCCTGGTGGGGTTGTGTCGTGACTTGCATCATCAGTTCTTCCGAGGACTGCGGACAGCCTAGTGACCTTGCGCGGGGATTTCAACCTTTGTTCCGAGATTTTGCGTGCGAAATTGCCGCCACAATGACGATCGAAACGATCGAACTCAGAGGCATCAGCACCGCCGCCAGCAACGGACTCATTTTCCCGGCCATCGAATACGCCACCGTCGTCAGATTGTAAACCAGGGCGAACCCGAAGGCGCACCTGACCGCCCGCCCCCGCGCCGCCGCCGTGGCCAATAGTCCGGGGAGAAAACCCAGGCCCGATCCCAGCGTGTAAAAGTCCGCCTTGGACTCCAGCAGGCTCCGGTCCACCACCGGCGTCCCGGTCACGGAAGCCGCGTCAAATGCCAGCGAATCGTTCGCGCCGTCGCCCAGATAGAGCGTGTTGCCCCGGTCCAGCGCCCTTACCCTCGCCTCCTTCTCCTCGGGATTCAATCCCCCGATCACTTGGTTTTCCGGCAGTTTGAGCATCTCCGCCACGCGCCGCACTTTGTCCGGATGGTCGCCCGAGAGGATGTGCGGACTCAGCCCGAGTTTTTCCAAGCGCCGCAGCATCGGCTCCGCCCCCGGCCGCAAGGATTCCCTGTAATGAAACACCGCCACCACCCGCCCATCCCGGCGCAACTCGCTCCCCGCACCCTCTGCGGAAACCGCCAACGCCCCCCCATCCCACCCCGCTTTCCCCAGTGACCACCTCGCGCCGTTTTCCCTCAGGGTCACCCCCAGCCCCGGATACTCGGCCAAGTCCCCACCACCACCCGCCGCCAGCAGTCGCTGCCCGCGAGCCCCCAACGCCTCCAGCAGCGACCGGGATACCGGGTGCAGCGAGCCACGGGTCATCCGCGCCAAGGCCAGCGCACCCTCATCGCCCAGATCCGCCACCACCTCCGGATTTTCCAGCACCGGCCTCTCCAGCGTCAGCGTGCCCGTTTTATCGAAAATCACATGCCGCACCCGCACCAGCCGCGGCCACAGCGTCGCCGTCCTCACAAACACCCCCAGCCGCTCCATCGCCGAGGCCGCCATGTCGTCCGCCAGCGGAATCGCCACTCCCAGCGCGCACGGACACGACACCACGAACACCGAAATCATCGCCTGCAAGCCCGTCAGCCACTCCCCGCGCAGCCCCCAGATCGCCAGCGCCACCAGCCCCATCACCAGCACCACGCCCAGATACACCCGCAGCAAGCGGTCCAGCCCCGGCGATGCCCGGTCCCCCGCCGGGGCCGCCGTCAGCTTCGCCATCAGCGAGTCCGCCCAACGCTCGCCCGCCTCGATCACCACCTCGCCCCGGCTCAGCAGGATCGCCCCTGCGGGAAGCCTCCCTCCCTCCGTGAAACGCACCGGATCCGCCTCACCATGAATCCACTCCAACGAAAAATCCGCCTCCCCCTCCGCCAGCACCCCGCCCACCGGCAGCGCGTGACCCGGCCCCAGCAGAAACCTCAGCCCCGGCCCGATCTCGGACCGCCCCACCATTTTCCCCGGCTCCCCCGCCACCTCCACTGCCTCCGGCACCGGCTGCTGGCGGATCAGACGCCGCCGGTTCCGCTCCACCGCCGTCGTCTGCAAATACCGCCCGGCCAGCATCAGAAACACGAAAATCGAGACAAAATCGAAATACATCAGCCGCTCGCTGTCCATCGCCCAGCCGGTGATCGACCCCAGATACGCCGCCGCCAGCCCCAGCGCGATCGGCAGATCGATGTGCAGCGAACCCGCCCTCACCGCCCGCCAGGCCCGATCCATGAAATACCCGGCCCCCACCAGCATCGACAGCGTGGCCGAGAGAAACGCGATCAGCTTGAACAAGCCCGCAAACTCGAAATCCGCCGGCATCCCCAGATACATCGGCAGCGAGAAACCCATCGTGTTCAGCGCGAAAGCCCCGCACAGCCCCAGCCGCGCCGCCAGCCGCCGCCGCTCGTGATCCCCTCCCCCCGCCCCCGCCGGAGCCGCCACATACCCAAACCGGCACAACTCCCGGAAAAACCCCTCCAGATCGCACTTCCCCGGCATCCACTCAATGTGCATCCGCCCGCTCGCCGGATTCGCCGCCACCCGGATGTTCCCCGCATGCCGGGAAAACAACCGCTCCACCAGCCACACACACCCCACACACGATATCCCCTCCAGCCCCAAATCCATCCTCGCCGGCTCCTGATGCCTCACCGCATGCGACTCAGCCTCCTCCACCTTCGGCCCCAACCACGAAAAATCGTGCTCCTCAAACGGCCTGCTCCGCACCGGAGCCACCGCCACCCCCTGCTTCAAATCGTAAAACCGCCCGAACCCCTGCTCCGAAATCAGCGCCGCCACATACTCGCATCCCTGACAACAATACCGGTCCTCCGCCGACTTCGCCGGATACTCCGTCCCGCAATGTTCACACTTCGCCATCCCGCCGCAGCCTGAACCTCCCCCCGCCCGCCGCAAAAGCGAAAACACCATCCCCTCACCGCTTTTCGTCCCGGAAACATTGCTTGCCCATGAGCAGCGCCCCCCTCCCCATCCGAACTTGGCATTCCCCGCGCCTCCCGCCATCCTCACCCCGTGCCACGCATCCTCATCACCCTCGGCGACCCTGCGGGCATCGGCCCGGAAATCATCGATGCCGCCCTCGCCTCCGGCCAACTCCCCGCCGGGTTCACCTTCGATGTCCTCGGCGACCGCTCCGCAGGCAGCCCCGGAAAACCCGACCGCCGCTCCGCCGCAGCCGCACTCCACGCCCTCGATCAGGCCGCCACATTGCTCGAAAACGGCCGGGCCGATGCCGTCGTCACCGGCCCCGTCTCCAAGGAAGCCCTCCGCCAACTCGGCTTCCCCCACCCCGGCCAAACCGAATACTTCGCCCACCGCTTCGGCGTCACCGGCTTCGGCATGCTCCTCACCGGCCAATCCCTCACCGTCGGCCTCGCCACCATCCACGAACCCCTCGCCGAAGTGCCGAAGCTCCTCACCACCGGGCGCATCGTCCGCATCGGCACCCTCACCGCCGCCTTCCTCACCCGTCGCGGCATCCACAGCCCGCGCATCGCCGTCGCCGGACTCAACCCTCACGCCGGCGAAAACGGAGCCTTCGGAAACGAGGAATCCTCCATCATCCTCCCCGCCATCCGTCAACTCAACGCCACCGGCGCCGCCGCCTACTCCGGCCCCGCCGTGCCCGATGCCATCTTCCGCGATTGCGCCCAAGGACACTTCCACGCCGTCATCGCCATGTACCACGACCAGGGACTCATCCCCCTCAAACTCCTCGACTTCGACAACGCCGTCAACGTCACCCTCGGCCTCCCCAAGCCCCGCACCAGCCCCGATCACGGCACCGCCTTCCCCATCGCCGGCCGCAACCTCGCCAACCCCTCCTCCATGATCGCCGCCATCCGCCTCGCCTGCCAACTCGCCTGACACCGCCTCCCCCTATTAACTCCACACCAATCGCGGGAATCAAACCACCGACCAAGGGCGGCGGCGTCTCCAGTAGACGCATTCGCGGGAATGCGAGGCAAAGCCCGAATTCGAATATCATTCACCCGCAAAGAACCCAAAGATCACAAAAACCAAATTTCCCTGCGCTCTCTGCGGTTCATCCCCTTCTTCAGTCCCACCGTCCTCCAATCGCCGCCCCCACCTCAAACGCGCATGAGTCCACGGTTCACCGTGCGGAGTGCCTTCATCCTGGAGTCACAACCCGGCAAGGCGATTCCCCAACCGCCCCCCGACCTCCTCATTGTAAACCTCCCCCTGAGAACAACGAGACAATGATGGA
This sequence comes from uncultured Luteolibacter sp., assembly GCA_964554865.1. Classification (GTDB taxonomy): domain Bacteria; phylum Verrucomicrobiota; class Verrucomicrobiia; order Verrucomicrobiales; family Akkermansiaceae; genus Luteolibacter. The sequence goes on from CAZKQK010000006.1 coordinate 40,435, forward strand.
GGCACTTCGGGTCGCAAGCTTTGAGATCGCTGCCGAGCCTCCAGAGTGCGCGGACACGCTGGAATTGCTTTTTCGGCTGTCTGCGGATCCTGACACGAGGCGGGCGGTTTTTGCCGCTTATGAGAATGTGCCCTGGCGGCTGAAGGAGCACGCGATGAAGTATTCGAATGGTTCCGTTTCCGCCGACGATTGTAATCGTTGGCTGGAGGCGCAAGGACTCGGAACACAGGAATTACTTGCGAAGCGACTTCGAGAGGAATAAGCGAACAAGTGCGTGACGCACCAACCGTCCATATGCTTTTCAATTTCATTTCACCATCACGTCAATCGCGCCGGTGGGCGCACATCAAACGCTCGGCTGAAAAGAGTCAGTGAAACGAATCCTCAAAGAATTGCCTCTGTTTATAGCGATAGTGCCAGCCCTGTCGGTTTGGTGCCCGCTTGCGCTCATGCTACTGATGGCTATTACGCAGGCGGAGTTTCCCTTCAACGTTCTCATGTGTTGGTATGGCTTCGGCGAATGGCCGATGCACGTGCTCGGGTATAGCGCGAGTGAATTGAGTAGCGGCGGAGACTTCATGAGACTTCCAAGCGATGCATCCTTGACTGGGGTCCTTACATTCCACACCGCAATCGGCCTACTGTGCTGGAGCGGGTTGATTCTTATCCGCAGGATGCTCGACAAACCACTATGGTCCTGAACTTCAGGATGCCGAACAAGGCGCGTCACCGAATCGGGCATAAGCTTTTCAATCTCATGAAACCGCCCTCTTTTCATTCGCGCCCGATTCGGCGCGTTTTAACGTTGGGCAAAATCATGAAATACCTCGCCTTGGTTGTTGCGGTCCTGCTCGCCGGGCTTCTAGTGCCGTTTGTCAGCTCACGGGCAACAAGAGTCTCACCTCCATATGCTGAGGCCAAAGTCAGGATCGATGGTTTGGGCAATCACCACGATATTGAATTGATCGGAACGCAGGTCTGGGACCATTGCACTGCGGTTTTGGGGAGCCGGGCAGAAAAGCGCCTTCGGGAACTGTTTGCGCTTGAGCAGCGCGAGACCCCCTCTCGAATCGAGGACTTTTATTTTCGGGACGGCACTGGAGAATTCACAGTTCAGATATTGGACCAAGAGGGCGGGAATTTGAAAATTTCGGTCTACACAAGGTCGGGGAGCCGTGATCCATCCGAATCGACATTTGCTGTTCTTCACCGCCTCTTTCCTTGTGCCGACTTTGTAGTGCTGCCTTGAATGCAAAAATCTGGAAGCCCAACAAGCCGGCTCATCCAACGGCGGGCAACGGCCCTGTTTGAATTCCGGCTTTCCTCCCCGCCGTGGATGGCCTATACGGTTCGGCAATAACAATCATGAAGCGCCTCCGCACCTTGCTGACTCTGATTGCTCTCTCGTGCTGTATGGTGTCCTGCGGTTTTTGGAATCCCGATCCAGCGGATCGGTTGGGTTCCATGATCGAACGCGAAGCGAGTGCGCTGAAGAAATCAGAGGATACAACAACTTCTTTTGATTTCGTGCCTGATGCCAAGCGTGCAAGCCGGTCACCACCTTTCACCGGCGATATTGTCGTAAGGGTAACTCCAGACGCGTCAAATGATGATTCCGGGAATTCAATCATCGCGATCTCCGAGTGGTTTTGGACGACCTGCCATAATCGTTTTGTCCGTGTTCCCGGAGAGTTGAAGGCAACCAAGACGGCAGAGGAGCCTTTTCATATTGTCTTGCAGAAACGGGGAGATGGGGTTTGCTGGACAGACCTCCGGTGAGGCGGCCCCGGCAAAGGGTTTATCCAGCCGAACAAGACGCAGCACCCACCCGCAATGACATCGACCATGAACAACCGAAAATCCATATTTCCCAAAAAACCACACGCCCTCTACAAAGAGCACGGCTACTCTCCCGCCATCCTGTCCGGCGACCTCCTGTTTGTCTCCGGCATGGTTGGCGCTCGCGAAGACGGCACGCCCGAGCCCGATCTCGGCGCCCAAATCCAGCTCGCCTTCGACAACCTGCAGGGGGTGCTCGAAGCGGCTGGATGCACGTTTGAAGATATGATCGATGTCACCATGTTTCTCGTCGACCCCGAGGCAAGCATGGGGCCGATGGTCGAAGCCATGAGGAAGGCTTTCTCCCATGAGCCACCGCCCAACGTGACGGCGGTCGGCGTAAACTGGCTGGCGGGCTTCCGGTTCGAAATCAAGGTCATTGCCCGCATCCCGCAGAAGTAGGATCGGCCAATGCGGTCCTTTCGGGTCGCAATGCGGCTGAACAAGGCGCCGCGCCCAACGTCTACCCGCGTCACGCCTCGCGCCCGGACGTTCCGCCCGCAGGCAATCGACAACGGCAATCCGCGGAGAATGCCTTTTCCAGCAACCGCTCTCACCCGAATGGCGCGTAGATAAGGCTGATTCCGGGGAATCAGGGCGTGGGCAGGGATCGCTCTCCGAGCGGTCCGGCGGGGGCGGTCCGCATGGAACATCCGGCTCCGAAAGACGAATCGGTCCGCCCCCCCCCCCGCCGGACGGCTGCGGAGAGCCGTCCCTACCTCAGTCTTGCGAAATTCGGCTTATCTGCGCGCCATTCCGCTCTCACCCGTTTTCTGGCAGCGTCGGTCGCGCTGTTTCGGCAGGCCCATCGGACGCGCGCCCGGATGAGCCTTACTTTGACGGTGGCTTGACCGATTCGACGCGACCATCAACACCCTGCCGGCTTCCCCGTTCTTCGATACCGGCGCTTCCGCAACGGCATTGTTCGCCGCAGGAGCCCAACGACTGATCCGATACCCGATGGGAGAAACGATGGTCAGTGAAATCGCATGGGCGGGAGAGTTCCATCTTGGGGATCTCGTATTCCACAATGTTGACGTTGGCTCCATTCCTTCATCCGAAAAAGGCGTCGCCACCGACGGAGATGGCAGGGATGGCGGGATGGGGTTTTGCAGACCCATGCGTGGCAGCACGCCCGGCCGCGCCCGGACAGGCCTTTTAGCTCGACGAGGCGGGCGCGGACCTCATACAAGCGGCCCGGCGTTGGCGCGCTGTCCATTTTGCATGAACCTCCACGAAATCGAGTGTCACATCACGAGCCTTCCGAACGTAACCTCTTCCGAAAGCTCCGGATACCGCTTCTTCTTTTACGCGACCGAAAAAATCCTGCCGTTCGCGACTCTCGCCGAATCGGACAATGCGCATGACAATGCGTCAAACCTCAACCGGGATGGGATTTTCCGTGTGAATATCGGCGTGGGCAAAGACAGCTACAAGGCGCTATTTCCGGAGGATGACAAGGAATGGAATTATGCGGAATTGAATAGATTCATGCCCCATCCCCAATATGCGGCCCAGGGTTTCATTTGCATCCTCAATCCCGCAGGGGATGCCTTGGCACGAACCATTCAATACATCGAGGAGGCCCATGCCGCCGCCAAAGACCGATTTGAAAGAAAGCGAAAGCGGGGAGACTAACCGGGCGTTGCAGCCAACTCCGGCAACTCCCGCTCCCAATGCCATCCACCTCGGCGGCTGATTCCTCCGGGGCGGGGCGTGAGGGCGGAATTTGTGGAAGGTTCAGCGGAAGAAGCGGAGCCAGTCGGGTTGGGCGAGGGCGGAGGTGAGGTTGGTGGCGAAGGCGTAGCCGGTGACGTGGAAGAAGACGGGCGCGGCGAAAAGAAGCGAGTCCATGCGGTCGAGCACGCCGCCATGGCCGGGGATGCCGCGGCCCCAGTCCTTGGCTCCGATGGAGCGCTTGACGGCGGACATGACAAGTCCGCCGAGGAACCCGGCGATGACGAGCAGCAGCGCCATTCCGGCGGCGGCGGCGGGATTGAAGGGAGTGGCCCACCACAGGGCCGCGCCGAGGCCGGTGGCGCAGAGTCCTCCCCCCAGCAGACCCTCCCGGGTTTTGCCCGGGCTGACGCTGGGTGCGATTTTCCTGCGGCCCATGGTTTTCCCGAAGACGTATTGGAAGACATCGCTGAGCTGGGTGATCAGCACGACGAAGAGGATCAGCTTCGCGTTTTCCCCCTCGTATCCGGGGATGGGCAGGTAGAGCAGCATGGGCAGATGGCTCAGGAAATAGACGCAGGTGAGGACTCCCCACTGGATGCGGGCGGTGCGTTCGAGGAAGCGGTCGGTCTCCCCCCCGAGCGCGGAGCGGATGGGGATGAAGATGAAGGCATAGACCGGGATGAAAATGGTGAACATGCCGTACCAGGGGGCCCATGCGAAGAGGTAGTGGAGCGGCAGGATGATGAAGAAAACCCAGGTGAGCGTGCGGTGGTCGCCGCGCGGCATGGGGCTGAGGGTCATGTATTCGCGCAGGGCGAGAAAGGAGAGCAGCAGATAGAGGGCGAAGAGTCCGTTTTTCCCGACGGCGAGAGAGCCGGCGAAGATGGCGGCCATCCACCACCAGGCGTTCACGCGGCTGCGGAGGTTGGCGAGGGTGGGTGTGACGCCGGAGGGCGAGCGGCGGATGAGGATGGCGGTGACCAGGCTGGCGACGGCGAGCATGAAAACCACGCCGCCGGTGAGCCAGAGAAGTTCGGGATCGGGATTCATGGAGTGCCGTGCGGGATGAAAACCCGGAGGCGGCCGGTTTTTTCCGTGGCCGGCCGGGTGAGAGGGTTCATTTGCCTGCGGGAGGCGCGGCCACCTGGGCGAGCGCCTCCATCACCGCGCCGACGGCGGTGGGCGGCAGGGCCTCGGGGACCACCGCACCGAGAACGAGGCAGCCGTATTGGGTTTCCACCGGGATGACTTCCAATGTGGCGCCGGCACCGATTTTCACATGCACGTTTCCCGCCGAGGAGCCTTGGCGGCGGGAGGCGAGCGCCAGACTGCGGGCGAGGAAATGCAGGCGGCCGTGGTTGCTTTCGTCGAAAATGACCGCGCCCTCGCGGTCGAGGAGGAACAGCCCGGTGGCGGCGAAGTGGTGGCGCATCCAATCGCGGAATCGGTGGACCCGGTCGAGGAAGGGGCCGCGGGCGGTACTGGGAATGGTTTCGGAAACCGGTTGAAAAACCGGCGGCGGGGTGCGCACGGCGGACGGCTCTCCGGAAGGGCGCAAAGCGTGTTCCCGCTCCTTGGGGGGGGGCGTGGCGTAGCCGATGAAAGCATCGTCGAATCCCGCGTCGGACACGGCGGAGGCGGCATCCGCCACCGGCCTGAGCAGACGCTCGGCGAGGCGGCGGACCTCCACCGGGTCCAACCATGGATTGACGGGGTCCATCACGCGTGGTGGCCGTGCCGGTTTTCGGCGGGTTCGAGTTTCACTTCGATCTCCGAACGGAGGGAGTCGAATACGATCTGGGCACCCGCGCCGTCCTCCAGCACACCGACGGGCAGACCGCGGGCGCTGGCGCGAACGAACAATCCGTCGCGCGGGATCTGGGTTTGGAACACCATGTCCTGGGGCAGCAGTTGCCGCAGTGCCTCGGCGGCCTCGGTGCTCTCGGCGAGGTCGTTCTGCACCATGGTCAGGCACACGCCGAGCACGGAGAGCCGGGGGTTCATGACGCGCAGGCGGTTGAGGCCTTCGAGGAGCTTCGGCACCGAGCGGATGCCCAGAGGCTCGGCCTGTTGAGGGATCATGATGGCGTCGCTGGATGAAATCACATCGCCGGTGACACCGAAAAGACCGGCGGCGGTATCGATGATGCAAAGGTCGAATCCGCGGGCGGCCACGCTGCGAAGGAAGGCCCGGACGCGCGCGAGGTGGGAGCCGGTTCCCGCGCCTCCGGCCTCGTAGTCGCTGGCCTGGCCGCTTGCGACGAGGGCGAAGGTTTCCAGCCGGGTCGGCACGATCAGGCGATCCAGTGGCAGGCCCGGGTCCGTCAGATAGTCGTAAAACCCTGCCAGCAGACGCGACTGCCGGGTGAGGGAAAGTCCCACCGATCCCTGCGGATCGGCATCGACCAGCAAGGTGCGCACCCCCGCGCGGGCGAAGGCGTGGGCGAGGTTGATCGAGACGGTGGTTTTACCCACGCCCCCCTTTTGGCTGGAAACTGCGATGCTGATCACACGTCGTCGGGAATTGCTGGCCGACCATAGCTTCGGCTTGCCACACCGGAAGTCTTTTCTTCATCATGCCGCCGCTGCCGGACCATCCGGCGGAGATTTCCCTGCCGACATCCCATGAAGTTTCCACACACCCCGCCACCGACGCTGGTCGCCGCCGCGATTTGCGTGGCGATGGTGGCGGTGACCGGATCCTGCCGGAAGCCGGGGGTGGAGGGGACGGCGAAGCCAACCCGGGAAGTCATTCTGGCTCCGGAGCTTTCGGGCAACCAACTGGCAGGACTGCCGGGAGCGGTCTATCAGAGCCAGGTTTCCTCCCCGATCCGCTGGCAGCCGTGGTCCAAGGCCACGCTCGAGCGCGCGAAGAACGCCGGGCGTTTGTTGTTTGTCGTCGTCGCCACGCCGCAGCAACCGGGTTTCCAGGGTGTATTGGCGTCGCTCGCGTCGAATCCTGAAACCGTCGCCGAGATCAACTTCGGCTACGTGCCGGTGCTGGTGGATGGAGACGCGTCCCGCGAAATGGGAATCCTGACCGCCGATCTCTGCGCGGAGATCAAGCGCCCGCTGCAATTGCCGCTTTTCATCTGGATGACCCACGAGGGCAATCCCGTGGCATGGATCCCTGTGGCCGCCACCGACGCCAACAGCGTGCGGGAAACCTTCGAGCAGTCCAACAACATGATTTCCCGCACCTGGCGGGACAACCCGGAATACGTGCTGACCAACAGCGCGATGGACAATGCCAACCGCCGCGGCCGCATCGAGCAGCGGAAGGTTGCCAAGGTGATGAGCGAGCAACCGGCGACCGATGTGGTCCGCAGCGTGCGCCAACTCGCCTCGCTCTACGATCCCTACACCCGCTCCTTCGACGAGACCGGCGGGCTTTTCCCGTGCAGTTCGCTGGAGTTGCTCTCCGTGGCCTCCCAACGTCCGGGACTTCCGGAAAACCTGCGGGCGCGCTGCCTCGCCACCGTGAAGGAACTGCTCACCGACCTGCTGCCCAGCCCGGTCTTCGACCCGCTGGACGGCGGCGCGTTCTCCTCGCGGCGCGGCACATCATGGACGCTGCCTTCGTTTACCCGGGACTGCCCGTCCCAGGCGAGGATCGTGGTCTCGCTGATCGAGGCCCATCGCGCGACGGGTGACGGTCTCGCGCTTGAGCGGGCTCTCTCGCTCATCGGGTTTGTCGAAAAATCCTACGCCACTCCGGACGGATTGTTCGCCGTGGGCATGAGCCCGGAAACGAAGCCCGAGCAGTGGATGTGGAGCGTCGAGGAGGTCCGGAGCATCCTCACGCCGGAGGAGGCCGACTGGTGGATCGGGAAAACCGCCATGAACGGATTGGGAAACCTCGCCTCCGAGCTGGATCCCCGCCGCGACTACTTCCGGAAGAACACCCTCGGACTCAGCCGCGGCATTGCCGCCTATGCCAGGGAGCGCGACCAGTCCGAAGACGAATTCCGCAGGTTCTTCGACGCATCCAGAGGCAAGCTGCTCGACGCCCGCAACCGCCGCATGGGCGTGGGTACCCGGGATAACGCGCCCCATGCCGGGGCCTCGCTGCGCATGGCCTCCGCATACGCCTCCGCCTTTGCCATCACCGGAGACGAAACCTATCGGACCAAGGCGGTCAAGCTGCTCGAGCGCTGCCGCGAATCCTTCGCCGTAGGCCCGCACCTGCGGACCTTCGCCACCGGGGCCGATCCCGCGATTGGCGATGGCAGGGCCTTCCTCTACGCCCTGGCGCTACAGGCCGTCCTCGATGTGGCCGCCATCACCTCGGATGAAAAGTGGTACGTTTGGTCCGAGGACCTCGCCACCACCGCCGCCGAACTGTTCACCGGCAACGGGTTTCTCAAGGAATGCCCGGACGAGGCGCGCCTGATCGACATCCCCGTCACCGATCTGGTGATGCTGTTTGACGATTCCACCGCCGGCCTGATCTCGATGGCGGAAAGCCGCCTTGCCGAACTGGATCGCCCGCTTGTCGCCTCCTTCAGCGAACTGGCCACTCCCCTGCCATCCTATTGCCTCGACCGCCCGGTTCTTCATACCGACCTGATTCTCGCAACCGTCTGCCGCCATCTCCGCCTCACCGTGCTGATCGGAACGGACGTGCCCGCGGACCTCAAACTCGCGGTCGAACGCCTGCCGGTGAGGACCATTCCCCGCCGCATCGCCCCCGTCGATTCGCTTGTGCCGGTGGGATCGGTGAAACTCCTGCTGCCAGACGACCGTTCCGTAGTCATCTCATCTCCCGAAGAACTCCGCGCCACCATCACCACGGTCATCCCGGACGCCGCCCGCTGAAAACCTCCGCCCTCTCCGCCCCTCAGGAAACCCCGAGCCATCACCATCATGAAAACCCGCCTCATCCCATCCGCCGCCCTGCTCACCCTCGTCTCCGGGGTTTGCCTGGCCGACACGTTTCAACTCAAGGACGGCAGCACTCTGGAAGCCCGCATCCTGAGGGAGGACGATACCAACTACTACCTCGAGGTCCAAGTCTCCAAGAGCATCAAGGACGAGCGCACCATCGCCAAGGCCGATGTCCGCTCGATCGCCCGCGAGGAGCCCGACGTCAAGGCCTTCGGAGCCATCCAGGGGCTCATGCCCACTCCCGATCTGCTCACTCCCGCCGAATACGCCACCCGCATCAGGGCGGTGGAGAAATTCCTCGCCGAGCACCGCGGTTCCGGCCGCGCCGCCGCCGCCAAACTGCTGTTAGACAAACTCAAGGCCGAGGCCAACGAGATCCTCGCCGGCGGCGTCAAGCTCAATGGCAACCTCATCTCCTCAAACGAATACCGCAACAACGCCTACGAGATCGACGCCCGCGTCATGGAAGCCAGGATCCGCGCCCTGGTGAAGGAAGCCCGCTATCTCGAAGCCCTCCGCCGCTTTGATGAAATGGGCCGGGATTTCCGCAACACCACCCCCTATCAGGAGGTTCTGCCGCTCGCCACCCAGACCATCAACACCTACCTCGCCCAGGTCAGCCAATCCGCCGGCACCTTCGAGGAACGGATGAGCAAGCGCCAGACCGGCCTTGAGCGCATGGCACAGGCGGACCGCTCGGCCACCGAGGCCGCCATCCGCGAGGAAACCACGGAACTCGAGGCCCTTTTCAAATCCGAAAAGGACGCCAAAATCGGCTGGGTCACCCCCAGCCCCGATCTCAAGGCCTCCCTTGATGACACGCTCAACTACGGCAGGCAGGAACTCAGCCGCCTCTCCTCCCTCAAGTCGGCCACTCCCATCGACGGCGGCAAGGCCTACCGCGAGGCACTCAGGCTGGTCCAGACCGGCGGCGACCCGAGCGCCGTCACCACCGCGATCAACGCCGTCAAGAGCGCGCAGGTGCCGCAAAAATACGTGGCCCACCTCGAAGCCGCGGTGAAATGACTTCCGATCACTCCATGAGCCAGGCACGCACCGCATCCCGCAGCAGACGAACCGCAGAGACGTCCATCGAGTTGTCGATCGACATCGACGGCTCCGGCGCCTCCACCATCGAGACCGGCGTGCCGTTTTTCGATCACATGCTCACCCTGTTCGCGAAGCACGGGCTATTCGACATGACGGTCCGCACCGTGGGTGACATCCAGGTGGACAGCCACCACACCATCGAGGACACCGGCATCGTCATCGGCGAGTGCCTGCGCGAGGCGCTTGGCGCCAAGGAGGGCATCCGCCGCTACGGATGTTGTTATCTGCCGATGGATGAAACCCTCGCCCGCGTGGCGGTGGACCTCAGCAACCGGCCTCACCTCGAGTTTCGCGCACCCGCCGGCACCGCCTCCGCGCCCAACATGCCCTTCACCCTCGTCGAGGAATTCTGCCGCGCCCTCGCCTCGAACCTCCGGGCAAACATCCACGTCGAGCTGCTCTACGGCCGCGACGGACACCACATCGCCGAAGCCATCTTCAAGGGCCTTGCACGCGCCCTGCGCGACGCCTGCGAGCGCGATCCGCGCGTAAAGGGAATCCCAAGCACCAAGGAAGCGCTGTGAACGTCGGCATCATCGACTACGGCGGCGGCAACCTGCGCAGCGTCGCCAACGCCCTGCGCTCGCTATCCGTCGAGCCACACATTGTTTCCACGGCGGACGAGTCGGAAGGGCTCACCCATCTCCTGCTTCCCGGCCAGGGAGCCTTCGGCGATGTCATGAGCCGCCTCGCCGGGCGCGGCCTCACCGGCCTGCTCTCCGGATGGATCGCGGCGGACAAGCCCTACTTCGGCATCTGCGTCGGCTATCAGATTCTCTTCGACGGCAGCGAGGAGGCTCCCGGCATCGCCGGGCTCGGCGCCATCCCCGGAAACGTGCGCCGCTTCGCCGACGAACCCGGGCTCAAGATCCCCCACATGGGATGGAATTCCGCCATCGCCACCCGTGGTGAAACACGGGTCTGGTCCGGACTCGGAAACGAACCGTTCTTCTACCACGTCCACTCGTATTTCCCCGTTCCGGCGGATCGCGATGTCACCGTCGCGCAAACCACCTACGGCACGCAGACCTTCTCCGGAGCCGTCGAGCGCGGCAACCTCTTCGCCTGCCAGTTCCACCCGGAGAAAAGCCAGTCCGCGGGCATCAGGCTGATCGGCAACTTCCTCGGCTTGCGCTGAATCGGCGCTTCGTCATATCCGCTGGCCAAGTCCCGCGCCGGTTCGCATCATTTCCGGCGAGTGAGCGATCTTTTCTCCATCCCGGCGGACAGCCCGCGCAAGCCCGCGCCGGCCGAGCCGCTGGCGGCGCGGATGCGGCCGCGCACGCTCGACGAGGTGGCGGGCCAGGCCCACATCCTCGCCGAGGGCAAGCTGCTGCGCCGCGCCATCGAGTCGGACCGCTTCACCTCGCTCATCTTCTACGGCCCGCCCGGCACCGGAAAAACCACCCTCGCCAGCGTGATCGCCCGCAGCACCGGTTCGCGCTTCGAATCGCTCAACGGCGTGGAGTCCAACGTCGCCGAGATCCGAGCCAAGATCGACCAGGCGCGCACCTGGCGCGAATTGCGCGGCGAGACCACCATTCTCTTCATCGACGAGATCCACCGCTTCAACAAGGCGCAGCAGGATGTCCTGTTGCCGCACATCGAGCGCGGCGTGGTCCGCTTCATCGGCGCGACCACCCACAATCCGTATTTTCATGTCAACTCGCCGCTGGTTTCACGCTCGCAGATCTTTCAACTCGAAGCGGTGCCCGTGGATGATGTCGTCACCGTGCTCTTGCGCGCCATCGGCGATCCGGAACGCGGCCTGGGAAACCACCGCATCGAGGCGGCGCCCGAAGCGCTCCGCCACCTCGCGGAGAAATCCGACGGAGATGTTAGAAAAGCCCTCACCGCCCTTGAACTCGCGGCGCTGACGACCGTGCCGGATGAGGACGGCATCATCCGTCTGACGCTCGAAGTGGCGGAGGAATCCATCCAGCGCAAGGCCATCGTCTATGATGGCGACGGTGACGCGCATTACGACACGGCCTCCGCCTTCATCAAGTCCATCCGCGGCTCGGATCCCGATGCCGCGCTCTACTGGCTGGCCAAGATGCTGCACGCGGGCGAGGATCCGCGTTTCATCTCGCGCCGGCTGGTGATCTCCGCCTCCGAGGACATCGGGCTGGCGGACTCCGGCGCGCTGCGCGTGGCGCTGGACGCCCACCACGCGCTTGAATTCGTAGGCATGCCGGAAGGGCGCATCCCGCTCGCCCACGCCACCGTTTATCTGGCCACCGCGCCGAAATCGAACACCGCCTACGCCGCCCTCGGCAAGGCCATGGCTGACATCGAGAACGGCCGCACCCTCGCCGTGCCGCCACACCTGCGCACCAAGACCCGCAAGAAACTCGCCGCCGCCTCGGGCGAGTCACCGGAGGCGATGAGTTATCTCTATTCGCATGACTTCGAGGGAGCTTATATCCCGCAGGCATATCTCCCGGAAGGACGGACCTATTATCAACCCGGAGACCAGGGCCTGGAAAAACGCATCAGGGAGCGGCTGGAACACTGGCGGTCGCTCCATAATGAAAAACCCCGGTGACGCGGCGGACCGCGTCACCGGGGTGGCTTCGGGCGCTTATCCCTTACGGGGTGGTGAACACGGCGCGCAGGAAGTCGCGCGGATCACCGGAGACGGGGCCCGGGGTTTGGAAGGTGCGGTATTCCCAGCCGGTGTTGAGGGCGGGAAGCCCGGTCTCGATGGTCGTCTTGTCACCACCGAGCACCTCGCTTACGGTGTGGTTCCACGAGACGAGATCGTCACCACCCTGGATGGTGTAGATGACGCCGTCGATCAGGTCGGAAACCTGCTCGGTGGCTCCCGAGAAGGTCGCTCCGGTGCGGACGGGCAGTGTGAGCACCAGCGTGGGATCGCCGCCCACGGATGCCACCTTGCCGACCATCTTGCCGGTGTCGGCGCCGGAGAGCGGATCGCCGTCGAGTGCGAACTCGGCGATGTTTTTCACACCATCCCCATCCGGATCACCGCCGGGTGTCGCATCGGCTCCGGCATCGATCGCGGTGATGTTCGCGGCGGCCCAGAGGCCATACGGAGTGCCGGCCTGCACCAGCCTGATCTCTCCCGGCGTGTCATAGTCCACGGTGTAGCCCTCGGTCACGCTGGCGAATGTGCCGGCAAGCGAACCGGTGTAGGTGGCGATGATCCACGGGGAACCGTGGGGGGAGGCGGCGCTCACTGTTAGAACGGCTCCGGTGATGTCGAGGTCGCCATTCACGGTGAGCACGTCCGCCGTGGCTCCGTCGATCTCGCAGGCATAGGTGCCGGCAAGGGTGGTGGTCCCGGCGGCGAATGTGCCGACCGATGCGCCCGGCGCGATGGTGGCGGAAGCGCTGACCGAGAGCGGACCCGCAACCGAGCCATTACCGCCGAGCACACCATCGCTCACGGTGGTGGTTCCGGTGTAGGTGTTCGCGGCGTTGAGGAGCAGAACACCCGCGCCGGTTTTGGTGAGACCGCCGCCGCCGGTGCCGTCGAGCAGCACCTGATTGATGGCGATGTTCTGACCATTGCTGTCGATGTTCGCGCCGCCGGACTTCACCACGGCGTTGTCGAGCCCGCCCATGAACGCGGAGTCCGCGCCGCTGCCGGCGACGAGCGTTCCGCCGTTGAAGTTGAAGGTCGAGGAACCGCCGCCATCGCTCAGGCGGAGCGCGCTGAGGGTTCCGCCATCGAGGTTCACGGTGCCGACCCCGCTGGCGAGGTTGGAGATGATGAGGCCGAACGAGCCGACGGACGAAACGGTGGCGCTTCCCTCGATGTTGAGGGTGCCGGTGCCGTTTTCACCGACTACGAGGGAGCGGTCGGTTCCGGTCTGGTTGAAGGTGCCGGTGCCGGAAACACTGAGGGTGCCGGTGCCGCCGGTTTCGCGCCCGATGGAGACCCAACCGCCGGCATTGGTGACGCCGCCGCTCTGCAACCAGACGCCCTGGCCGAACTTGCCGATCTGGAATTCATTTCCGGTTCCGGTGAAGGTTCCGCCGGTTTGGGTCATCGTTCCGACGCGGCCGGTATTCCTGCCGACGAACACAACACCCCCGGCCGAGATGGAGCCGTTGTCCTGGAGATATACATCGGCCGGCGCGTCGCCGCTTTCGTTGATCGAGAAGTCGTCGGTTGTGGCGAACGAGCCGTCATCCCTGACCGTCATGCCGCCGGTTCCGTTGAAACCGATGGAGACGAAGGTGTTTACCACCATGCTGCCGGAATCCTCGATCAGCACGTTGCCGACGGAGCCGGTCTCCGAACCGACATGAAGCCGGCCGTTCGAGGTGTAGAGCGAGGTGTCGCGGACATTCAGGGTCCCGTTGGAACCGCCGTGCCGCGCGACATTGGTGGCTCCGGATGTCACCGACGAGTTGCCGTTCATGTGGAGGATGCCGGTGGCTCCGCCGCTTTCGCCGAGATGGTTGACTCCGGTCATCGTGAGGCTGGAGTCGTTCATCGTGAGGATGGAGGTGGCGAGATAGCCTGCCAGGTTGTTGGCGTAGCCAAGCGACAGGTTACCGTAGATGACCGTCGAGTTGGTGATCGTGCAGGTGGAGGTGAGGCCGGTGGTGCCATTGCCGCGGGCGATGGCGATGAAGTTGCCCGAGTTGGTGACCGTGGTGTCCTTGATGACCAGATGCGCCGGAGTGGCGGTGGTGGTCCCTAGCCAGATGTCCCCGCTCACGCTGTTGAACTGGGAGATGCCGGTGCCGTCGAGCGTGAGCGTGCCGTTGTCAACGGTGACACCGGCCGGGCCGACACCGCCGAGGGAGTTGAAGCCGTCAAAAGCCAGCGTCAGGTTCCCTGTTCCGGATTTGTTGAGGTTGCCCGCGCCGGTGGCGTAGGCCGGACCGGTGAAGGTGAGGTCGCTGTTCGTGCGGATGCCGCTGCCGGGCGCCGAGACGGTGAAGCCGCGGTCGATGGAGGTGGAGGCTCCGGTGTATTGGAGCGTGCCGCCCGCAAGAACGAGATTGAACTCGCTGTTGTCCGAGGCTCCGATGGGACTCGCCACTCCGCCATCGGCAAGCGAGGGCACGCTGAGTGTTCCGCCGGTGATCCGGGTTTCACCGGTGAAATCGTTGGCGAGACTGACGGTGGCGGTGCCGGTGCCGGTCTTCAGAAGCCCGGTGGAGCCGGTGATCTTGCCGCTGCCGGATAGCGTGTAGTCCACCTCGCTGTTGGCGAAGGTGACACCGCTGCCGCCGGGAGCCACGGTCATGTCGAGCGTGACGGTCGTGGGACCAGCTCCGACGCGGTCGTCAAACATCGCGGGATCGGGATCGGCGTAGGTCGTGTCTCCGTCGCCGTATTGGTTTTGCCAGTTGATGTCGGCGGTGTTCCACTCGCTGGTGGCCGCGCCGGTCCAGTAGGGGTCGTTGGCGCGGGTCACATCCAGATAGACGAGACTGCCGCTGTCCTCGATGGTGGCGATCACGCCATCAGGCAGGGTGTCGAGCGAGAACCAGCCGCCGCCGGTCATGCCGCCATTGTAGGAGATGAGCGGAATGGTCCCGACGACGGGCATCGCATCCGTGATATTGACCGAGGTGAATCCGTTGACCTCAAAGGCTCCGGCGCCGCTGACAATGAGCGGCGCGTTGGCCGAATTGTCCGCGAAGTTTCCGAGGTCGAAGTCCAGGGTGATGTCACCACCCGTGCCGAGGGTCAGCGCGGTGGTGGTGAAACTGTCGTCCAAGGCGCTTTGGATCACGCCGAGTCCGCAATAGTCGCCAACCGTGATGGCGCCCGTTCCGACTGTCGCCGTGCTGAGAACCAGTTTCCCCTCGATGACATCGTTGGCTCCGGCGTAGGTGTTGGCCCCGGTGAGGGTGAGGGTGCCGAATCCGGTTTTCTCGATGCCGCCGGTGCCACCGAGAAGCTGGTTGCTGGCGAGGTTGTGAAAGTTGGTGTTGATCTTGAATCCGCCGGCTCCGATGGTGGCGGAGTCGAGGTTTTCAATGAACGCCGCGCTGGCGGCGGACGCGTTGATCTGGGTGCCGTTGAAGGTCACGTTGGCGGTGCCCGCGCCGCCGGTGATGCGGCCGACGTTGAGCGTGCCGCCGTTGAGGTTGAGATTCCCGGTCGCTCCGGCCGCCTCGCCCATCGTCACACGGGCGGTGGTGAATTCGGCGGTGCCGGAGAGGTTGAGGTTCCCGGTCACACCGTTCAACTCGCCCACCCAGGTGATGCCGCGGTTAGCATCGTTGCTCGGCTGCACGGTGACGCTGCCGCCGCTCATGTTCATGGTGCCGCTCTGCGCGCCGCTCGAACCGACAATGAAGTTGCTGCCGGTACCGTTTTTGGTCCAGGTGCCGCCGGTCATGTCCAGAACTCCGAGTCCACCCTGGCGGCCGATGGCGACCCAACTGCTGTTGGTGATCGAGCCGCTGGAGAAGGTCATCGTGCCGTTGCCGCCGCCGGCCTGGCCGACCCAGAACTCGCCGGTGACATTCAGGCTGGCGCCTTCCCCGCTCATGTTCATTTCACCCGGCGAGTTGTCGCCGACGATGAAGTTTCCGTCACCGGTCTTGTTCCAGGAGCCGCCGGTGAAGTTGAGCGTCCCCTTGGTGGCACCGTCACGGCCGATGGCCACCCAACTGTTGTTGGTGATGGAGCCGTTGGAAAAGTTCAGGGTGCCGGTGGATCCGCCGCCGTTGCCAATCCAGAACTGGTTGTTCACGGTGATCGAACCGCCGGATACGTGCGCCACGCCCGTCGAGCCGGAACCGCCGACGACAAAGTGCTCGGCACCTTGTTTTGTGATCAGGCCACCCGTCATGTTGAGGGTTCCATTGCTGCCAGCCCCGCCGCCGATTCGCGTCCAGTTGTTGGTGATGACCTCGCCGTTTTCGAGGTTCATCACGCCGGTTCCGCCATCGGCGCTGATATTGAGCTCCGAGCCGACCGTGAGCTTCCCGGTGGTATTGATGTTGGCGATTCCGTTGCTGCCGGAAGATGTGAAGCCGCCGACGTAGAGACGTCCGCCGTTGGTGTTCATCGAGCCCGTCCCGGTGGCAAAGCCGGTGAGCCCCCCTCCCGCCTCACTGGTGTTGGCCAGGTTGTAGGTGCCGGCGCCGCCGTTGGTACCGACAAACATCCAGTTGCCGCTTCCGGTCGAAGCCTCTCCGGAACGATGGTCGAGGCGGCCGTCACTGCCCGAACCCGTGCCGATGATGATGTCCACCGGGGCGATGATGCCGACGGTGATGGTGGCGATGTTCGGGCTCGCCGTGTTGATCACCGCGTGGGTGTTGTTCACTCCCTTGTTGGGGACGATTCCGCCGTCCCAGTTTGCTGGCCGTGTTCCACTCGGTGGAGGTGGAGCCATTCCATGTGACCGGAGTCTGGGCCACGGCCGCACCGGCAAGGCACAGGAAGATGGCGGAGCTGAGGAGGTTGCCAAAAGGCGAAGTACGGGTACGTGCGGTGTAAAACCTGGGTTTCATGGGGTTTGGTTTGGATTTTTCCGTTGGGAAACGGGTTCGATGGGAAATGAGAAAAATCTCCTCCCACATACCGGCAGCGACATTTCCTTCGGAAAGCCGACAGTGAAAATTCGTTTTTTTCGCTCCCCTCCGAAAACGTTTCAATGAACCGGCGACAGGCGGCGCTTCATTTTGGCTTCATTTTGAAAACCAATGCCTTGCCCCGCAGACCGCCAGATTGGCGGACGGACGCCGCATTCACCGTTGACATCAGGTGCCCCGTTACCACTTTTGCCCGGAGAGTCCTCGAATGACAGCGGATCGATCCCCAGACCCAAACCCGAGCCCGGATGACGCCGCGGTGAATTCGGATGAGATGCATCCGCCGCTGTATCGCGAACTGCGCCGGCTTGCCGCCTCGCAGATGGCCCGGGAGGCCGCGGGGCAAACAATCCAGGCCACCGAGTTGGTCCATGAGGCGTGGATCCGTCTCTACGGCACGGACCCATGGCGGGACCACCACCATTTCCTCGCCACCGCCGCCAGAACCATGCGCCGCATCCTGACCGACCGCGCCCGGCGCAAGTCGCGCATCAAGCGCGGCGGCGACTATGTGCGGGTGGACATGGACAAGGCGGAGTCCGCCGTCCCGCCCGCGCCGGAGGAACAGGTGCTGCTGATCAACGAGGCGCTCGACCGCTTGGAAAAAATCGATCCGATCCGGGCGAGGGTCGTGGTGTTGAAATTCTTCGGCGACCTGTCCAATCAGGAGGTTGCGGCGGAACTCGGAGTCACCGAGCGCAGCGTGGAACGGTACTGGGCCTTCGCCAAGGCCTGGCTGTTCCGGGAAGTGAACAAACAGATCTAGCTCATGACCGAGGGCCACCATCAGCGCGAGATCCGGATATTCGACGAGGCCATGGGCTATCCGCCCGGACCGGAGCGGGAGGAATTCCTGGACTCGGCATGCGGGGATGACACGGTGTTGAGGGACTCGCTGCGGCAACTGATGTTATGCGACGACGATGCGAACGCCTTCTTCGCGGGCACCTCGCAAACCCTCGTGCGTCTCGCCACCACGGAACCCGTGGCACCGCCGCTGCTGGGACCGAATCCGGCCATCGGCACCAGCATCGGCCCCTACCGGATCGTCGAACTGATTGGCGAGGGTGGATGCGGATCGGTCTTTGTGGCGGAACAAACGGAACCGTTCCGGCGGCGTGTCGCGCTCAAGGTCATCCGCATCGGCATGGACACGCGCGCGGTGATCGCACGGTTCGAGGCCGAGCGCCAGGCGCTGGCGCTGATGGACCATCCGAACATCGCCCATGTGATCGACGCGGGCACCACCGCCGCGGGCCTGCCGTTTTTCGTGATGGAACTCGTGCACGGATCGAGCGTCACCCGCTACTGCGACGATCATTGCGTGGGCCTTCGGGACCGGCTCCACATGTTCGTCAACGTCTGCCATGCCATCCAGCACGCGCACCAGAAGGGAGTGATCCACCGGGACATCAAGCCGTCCAACATTCTGATCACCATCCATGACGGCAAGGCGTTTCCGAAAGTCATCGACTTCGGAATCGCCAAGACCACCGATCTGCCCGGCCCGGCGGAATCCCTGGCGACACAGAACGTCCAGATGATCGGCACCCCCGCCTATATGAGTCCTGAACAGGCGGAGCGGAGCGGACAGGGACTCGATACCCGCAGTGACATCTACAGCCTCGGCGTGCTGCTCTACGAACTGCTCACCGGGAGTCCGCCCTTCGATCCCGGAAGGTTGTCAAAGTGCGGGATGAGCGAACTGTTGCACACCCTTCTGGAAACGGAGCCTCCGCTGCCCTCCGCCCGGATTGCCGGCCTGCCGAAGGAAACCCTGTCCGAACTCGCGACATGCCGCTCCACCGACGCCTCCGGACTGGTTGCCGCCGTGAAGGGCGACCTCGATTGGATCGTTGCGAAAGCCATCGAAAAAGACCGTTCGCGGCGCTACGAGTCGGCCCACGGACTGGCGGCGGACATCAAAAGGCATCTTGCCGACGAACCGGTCATCGCCCGTCCGCCAACGAGGCGTTACGTGTTGCGCAAGATGATCCGCCGCAATCGCGCGGTGTTCGCATCCGGAGTGGTCATGACCGCCACCCTGATCCTCGCCACCGTGGTTTCCACGCGGCTGTATCTCAGGGAAAGGGAATCCCGCCGCGGACTGATCGAATCGAAACAAATCCAGACCGTCCTCCGCGAAGAGGCCGAAGTGCGCCGCGAGCAGGCGGACCGCCTCCGCCACCTCGCGGAAACCCGCGAGAGGATCACCCAGGCGGTCGTCCTGCTGCGCGACGGAAAATACGAGGAGGCCGACGCGCTGGTGGCGGACGCGCCCGTCACCCGGCCCAGCCCGGAGGGAGCGGATGTCTTCCGCCGCCTCGGGGATTGGCACGAATCCCAGGGCCGCTGGCGTGACGCCGCCGACCGTTTTACCTATCTGGTAAATGTCAACTCTCTCGATCCGAACGACATTCCCTCGCTCGACCACTTGCGCGCGGGCACTGTCTGGGTGGAGTCCGGCGATTTGGAAGGATTCAAGTCGTTCCGGCAAGCGATGATTGAGCGCTACGCCGGCACCAGCGACATGCGTTCGGCGGAACGAACCGTCAAGGTGGCCCTGCTCGTGCCTGCCGATGCTGACATCATGCGCAATCTGGATCCCCTGATCGACGCATCGGTGGACTCGCTGAATGATTTCCGCGAGCTTCCCGAAGGCGCGGAAATAGAGGATCTGGTGCTTTGGCGGATGACCTCCGTGGCACTGGGCGAGCACCGCCGGGGCAATCACACCGAAGCTCAATTCTGGGCCCGCCACTGCCTCAGGCACTCCGTTGACAAGCCTTCACGCGAAGCCACCGCACGCGTTTTGCTTGCTCTCGCCCTATGCAAGACCGGACATCGCATCGAAGCCAGGTCGATGATTGAAACCGCCAGCGCGATGATCCCCGAGCAGGTGAACCGCGAGGTTGGCAACGAGCACGCCTTCAACGGTTGGTGGCCGGACTGGCTCATCGTCCGCATCCTGATGCGCGAGGCGAGGAAACTCCTGGGGGAGTGACAGGCGGCGGACTTTCCACGCCGACTCCGCCGGCTTGGCATCGATTCCCTGTCGGTTTCCCGGTGAAAACGACGCTTGTCCCAAGTAGAGGCCCGTGTGCCCACAGTCAGATCCCCCGTGAAAAAACTCTCCGTCGCGCAGGCAATGCCAAAACCGGATTGCCGCGGGACGATCGGCTCGGGCATCCCCGGTCCCGCCACGCCATCGACCTTTCCCACGCAATCAAGATGACACCGCAACTCCTGCCCCGCTTATTCCGTCCGCGCCTCTCGCCCGCAATCGCGGCATCGCTGCTTCTGCATGCCATCAACCCCATGCCGGCCGCAGCCGATTGGAAACCCGTCGAAGGTGTCATGATGACCGAATGGGGACGCAAGGTGACCGGCGATTCCGTCTGGCAGGAATATCCCCGTCCGCAGCTTGAGCGCGGCGATTGGACCAACCTCAACGGACTTTGGGACTACGCGGTCACGCCCGGTGACACCGCGAAGCCGGAAACCTGGAACGGTTCGATTCTGGTTCCGTTCTGTCCCGAATCCGCCCTTTCCGGAGTGGGCAGGCTGATCGATCCCAAGGAGGCCCTGTGGTACCGGCGTTCCCTTCCCGCACCCAAGCCGGCCAAACGCGCATTGCTGCACTTCGAGGCGGTGGATTACAAAACCACCGTCTGGGTCAACGGCCGCATGATCGGCAGTCACACCGGCGGCCACACTCCTTTCACATTTGATATCACATCCGCGCTCAAGCCCGCCGACAACGAACTGCTCGTGCGGGTGGACGACCAGACCGAGGGTTTCCAGCTTCACGGCAAGCAGAAGCTCTCGCCCGGCGGCATCTGGTACACGCGTGTCACCGGCATCTGGCAGACCGTTTGGCTCGAAAACGTCCCGGAACGCTTCATCCATGACCTCGACTTCACCACCGACATCAGGACCGGCAGGGTCCGGGTGGAACCGAAACTCTCCGGCAAGGCCCCGGCCGGCGAGAAAATCCGCGTCACCGCGTCCATCGCCGGCAAACGGGTCGCGGAGGGCTCGGGCTCGCCCAACGCCATGCTTGAAATACCGGAAGCAAGGCTCTGGTCTCCCGACTCCCCGAACCTCTATGACCTTGAGGTCGAACTGCTGGATTCCGCAGGCACGGTGATTGACGCGGTGAAATCCTACGTCGCCCTGCGCGAATTCGGCAGGACCCGCGACGCCAACGGAAACTGGCGCTTCACCCTCAACGGCGAGAGCATCTTCCACTGGGGACCGCTCGACCAGGGATGGTGGCCGGACGGCCTGCTCACCCCGCCGTCGGAAGCGGCCATGGTCTCGGACATCGATTATCTCAAGGCCGCCGGTTTCAACATGATCCGGAAACATATCAAAATCGAGCCGCGCCGCTACTATCATCACTGCGACCGCATCGGCATGCTCATGTGGCAGGACCAGGTCAGCATGGGCTTCGGTCCGGACACCCAGCCAAAGGGCTCGAACCCCAGGTGGACCCGCATGGCCCCCAATCCGCCGGAAGGCAAGTGGCCCGATGATGCCCACGAACAGTTCGTCACCGAATACAAGCGCATGGTCGATCACCTGCGCGACGTCCCGTGCATCGCCGTCTGGGTTCCGTTCAACGAGGCCTGGGGACAGCATCGCACGATGGAGGTTGGCAAAATGGCCATTGAATATGACAGGACCCGCCCCATCAACATCGCCAGCGGAGGAAACTTCTGGCCCATCGGCGACATTGCCGACGAACACCGTTACCCCGATCCGGGCTTCCCGCTCGAAGACCGGCGCTTTGACGACTACATCAAGGTCGTCGGCGAGTTCGGCGGACACGGCATGCCCATCGACGGCCACCTCTGGAACAAGTCGAGTCCCAACTGGGGCTACGGCGGCCTGCCGAAAGATCTCAACGAATGGAAGGAGCGCTACACCCGCTCGATCCGCATCCTCGCCGATCTCCGCAAGCGCGGCATTGCGGCGGGCGTCTATACCCAAACCACCGACGTCGAAGTCGAAATCAACGGTTTCCTGACCTACGACCGCGTCAGCAAGGTCGATCCCGCATGGCTCAAACCCCTGTCCGACATGCTGCTCAACACACCCGACGTGGTGAAAACCACCGTGTTGCTGCCAACATCCGAAAAAGAACCCCAGGAATGGCTCCACACGACCACGACGCCGCCGGAGGGATGGGAGAAACCGGATTTCGACGACTCATCCTGGGCCAGGGACAAGGGCGGCTTCGGCCAACACGAAATGGAGTCGGTCCGGCCCGGCACCCGCTGGGACACGCCGGAGATCTGGATCCGCCGCGGCTTCGATTTGCCTGAAATCCCGTCCGGCGAGATCGTCCTGCGCATGTTCCATGACGAGGACGCGCGGGTTTTCATCAATGGACAACCGGTGGCCGGGGCCAAGGGCTACGTCACCGGATACTCCCACTTTCCCGTCAATGGCGGGAACGTGCTCAAACCCGGCCACAACGTGATCGCCATCCACTGCCGCCAAACCCAGGGCGGCCAGTTCATCGACGCGGGCATTTCCGTGGAAACCCCTCGCTGAAGCGGCGCTTCCCGATACCCGTATCTTCCGAAACAAACAATCACCCCCTTCCGATGAAATCACGTTCACCTTACAACACCCGCGCCACCGCTCGCAGGCGTTCACTGCTGCTTGCCGCGGCCGCCATGGCCGCCGCCACTCCCCTGCTCCGCGCCCAGGATGACAACGACCGCCTCCGCCCGCCGTCCGTGCCGCTGATCGCCCACGACCCCTACTTCAGCGTTTGGTCTCCGGCCGACAAGCTGACCGACGCCGCGACCACCCACTGGACCGGCAAACACCACCGCATCGGCAGCCGCATCACGATCAATGGCAAGACCCTGCGCGTGATGGGTACGGTTCCCGACTCCGCCCCCGCCCTGCCCCAGACTTCCGTCGAGATGCTGCCCACCCGCACCATTTACACCTTCGAGGGCGAGGGTGTCGGACTGAAGCTCACTTTCCTCACCCCATCCCTGCCCGGAGACATCGATTTGTTATCACGCCCGGTCACTTATATCACCTACGAACTCCGCTCCACCGACGGCGGCAGCCACAAGGTTTCGTTCGACTTCGACGCCTCCGCGGAACTCACCGTGAACGACGGTTCGCAAATGGTCACCGGCTCGCTCCATGAAATCCCCGCCCGGCCCACGGCACTGGTCGCCGCCAGGCTCGGTTCCGTGGATCAGGCGGTCCTCGCGAGGAAGGGCGACGACATCCGCATCGACTGGGGCCACCTCTTCCTCGCCGCGCCCCAGCCCTGGGCCACCCACAGCCTGCTCGCAGGGGATGCGAAAACAGCGGAACTCGCCAAGGACAGCGCCGGCAACACCGCCTCCGCCGCTCTCGCTTTCAACGAATTCGAGGTCTCATCCAATCCCGTCTCACGCTGGCTGATGGTGGCCTATGACGATGAGTATTCGATCCAGTTCATGAGGAAAAACCTGCGCCCGTTCTGGAAACGCGACGGCATGACGGCGGAGGAAATGCTCAAGACCGCCCTCGCCGATTATCCCTCGCTGCAAGAGCGCTGCGCCGCATTTGACAAAGAGCTGATGGCGGACCTCACCAAGGCCGGCGGCGTGAAATTCGCGAAGATCTGCGCCCTCGCCTACCGCCAGTGTTTCGCAGCCGGCAAATTCGTGGCCGACACCAACGGCCAGCCGATTTCCTTCTGCAAGGAGAACCATTCGAACGGCTGCATCGCCACCTCGGACGTATTCTATCCGATGTCTCCGCAGTTCCTGCTCTTCGGCCCCACTCTTGCGAAGTCTTTCATCGTGCCGTTCATGGAATACGCCGCAAGCGAGCGCTGGAAATTCCCCTTCGCGCCGCACGACCTCGGCACCTATCCCCACGCCAACGGCCAGGTTTACGGCGGTGGCGAGCGATCCGGGGAGAACCAGATGCCCGTCGAGGAATGCGGAAACCTCCTCATTCTCATGGCCGCCGTCGCCCACATGGATGGAAACGCCGACTTCGCCGCGCGCTACTGGAAGCAACTGGAGCAATGGGCGGAGTATCTCAGGGAAAAGGGTTTCGATCCCGACAACCAGCTCTGCACCGACGACTTCGCCGGCCACATGGCCCACAACGTCAACCTCAGCGCCAAGGCGATCTGCGGACTCGGCTCCTTCGCCAGGTTATGTGAAATGCGCGGCGACAAGGAGAAGGCCGATTCCTACTTCAGGATCGCGCGCGGGTTCGCCGCGCGCTGGGTGAAGGAAGCCGATGACGGGGAGAAATTCCGCCTCGCCTTCGACCGGGCGGGCACCTGGAGCCAGAAATACAATCTCATGTGGGACCGCATCCTCGGGCTCGAACTCTTCCCCGCCGATGTCGCCACCCGGGAAATGGCCTACTACCGCAAGATCCAGAACACCTACGGACTGCCGCTCGACAACCGCAGGGATTACACAAAACTCGACTGGATCCTCTGGACCGCCACCCTCACGCAAAAGCGCGAGGATTTCGAGGCGCTCGTCGATCCCGTTTTCAAATTCCTCAACACGACCGGCGACCGCTCGCCGATGACCGATTGGTATGAAACCAAGGACGCCCGCAAGGTGGGCTTCACCGCGCGGCCGGTGGTCGGCGGAGTCTTCGCCCGGATGCTCTACAACCAGGACGTCTGGCGGAAATGGGCGGCCCGGGACACCACCAGGGCTTCCAACTGGGCGACCATGCCCGCTCCCCCGAAAATCACCGTACTCGTGCCCGCCGCGGACACCGAACCCTCCACCTGGAAATATGTCACCCGCGAACCTGCCTCTGGCTGGGAGAAGCCCGGCTTCGATGACATCGATTGGCACGGCGGCAGCTCCGGCTTCGGCACCAAGGGAACTCCCGGCGCCGTGATCGGCACCGTCTGGGACTCTTCCGACATCTGGCTCCGCCGCGAATTCAACATGCCGTCCAACCCGGCCGGAAACATCGAACTCTGGATCAAGCACGACGAGGACGCGGAGGTTTACATCAACGGCGTGCTCGCCCTCAAGGTCACCGGTTATACCGATGACTACCACTCGCTGCCGATGACTTCCGGGGGCAAGGCCGCGCTGAAACCCGGGAAAAACACCTTCGCCGTGCGCTGCACCCAAAGAACCGGCGGCCAGTATATCGATGTCGGCGTGGTGGGCGTCACCTACGGGAAATCCTCCGCCGACCGTTAGACCCGCGCGCTCCATGAGCGTGGACGGGTGCAATCCGCCCGCCCACCTCCGCGGCCGGGCCGCTCTCCCCCTCTTTTTGGTGGTTTGTCGGCGGGTTTTCCGTTTAAGTCCGCCCGCCCATGAGCATCGCCGAGAAACAGGAGCAACTGCTGGAGGAACTCGCGCTTTTCCAGGAATGGACCGAGCGCTACGAATACGTCATCGGCCTCGGCCGGAAACTTCCGCCCCTGCCCGGGACGGCGCGGGATGCCGATCACCTGATCAGGGGCTGCCAGTCCCAAGTCTGGCTGGACGCCACCCTTGAGGATGGCCGCGTGCGCTATGCGGCGGATTCGGACTCCCTCATCACCAAGGGCATGATCGCGCTTTTTGTCTCAGTGCTCGATGGCGAGAAACCCGACGACATCCTTACGGCAGATCTCTCGTTCATCGACCGCACCGGCCTCAAGGAGCACCTCGCCCCCACCCGGGCCAACGCGCTCAACCTGATGGCCACCCAGATGAAACAACGGGCGCTCGGGTTTTCCTCCTCCGCCCAACCCTGAGGCCGCCGCAGGAAATGATCTTGCCCTGATCCGGCGTCCCCGCCCCATCATCGGACCATGCCCGCCGGTAGCCTGCTCACCTTGTTGGACGACATCGCCTCGGTCCTCGACGATGTCTCGATCCTGACCAAAAAAGCGGCCGCGAAAACCGCCGGGGTGCTTGGCGACGATCTCGCCCTGAACGCGGAACAGGTAAGCGGCGTGGTATCGAGGCGCGAACTGCCGGTGGTCTGGTCCGTGGCGAAGGGATCCTTTGTCAACAAACTGATCCTCGTTCCCCTCGCCCTCGCCATCAGCCGCTTCGCCCCCTGGGCCATCACGCCGCTACTGGTGATCGGCGGCCTCTACCTCTGCTTCGAGGGCTGCGAGAAAATCCTCCACCATTTCCTCCACCCGAAGCACGACACGCCTGAAGAAACCGTCGCCAAACTCACGGAATCGCCCGCATGTGCGGAAACCGAGTCCGCCAAGATCAAGGGAGCCGTCCGAACCGACTTCGTGCTGTCCGCGGAAATCATCACCATCACCCTCGGCACCGTCGCGGATCAGGATTTCACGCGCCAGATGCTGGTCCTCTCGTCCATCGCCATCATCATGACGGTCGGCGTCTACGGACTGGTGGCGGGCATCGTCAAACTCGACGACGCCGGGCTATGGCTCAGCCGATCGTCGCGGCCGCTCTCCCGCGCCTTGGGCCGCGGCATCCTCCGCGCCGCGCCCTACCTGATGAAATCGCTCTCGATTCTCGGCACCGCCGCCATGTTTCTCGTCGGCGGCGGCATCGTCACCCATGGCATCGCCCCGCTTCACCACGCCATCGAACACGCCGGCGAGGCGGTGACACGCGCCGCCGGAACCATCCCCGGGGCCATCACCCATAAGCGTTAACCTAAAAACTGGAGGCGATAGCGTTCATCCTCACACTTT
>CAZKQK010000007.1:0-65370 GCA_964554865.1 uncultured Luteolibacter sp.
CCGCAAGTGGAGCCTTATGGAGCTTGAGGGATCTGCGGAAGGATATGGCCTGAAGAATCTATGGATTCCCAAAGCACCTCCTGGAAAAGGTAAGAAAGTGAAGCCCCAACCGTGGTATTGGCCATATATCAGTTCCGCTGCTGCGTGGATACAGGGGGATGGGCTGGAGGTAGTGGAGTCGAGGTGAATAGGAGTCAGTGAATGTTGATATTCGTAACAAACGGGCGCAAAAAGAATTTGATAAAAAGTCAGGCTTATAAATGAAATAGCCCCTTGGGGATGGGTTGTGGAAAGTTGCTTGGCGGTTCATTGCCGCTCGGCTGCCCGTGCGATGCGGAGAATGCGGGCCTCGCCGAGGTGGGGGCCCAGAATCTGGAGGCCGACGGGGAGGTTTTTGCCGCCATCGAAGTCGGTGACACCACAGGGCACGGAGATCCCGGGGATGCCGGCGAGGTTGGCGGAGATGGTGAAGATGTCGGAGAGGTATTCGTGGAGCGGATCACCGGCAAAAGCACCGATTTTCCGCGCCGGGGTGGGGGCGACGGGGGAAACGATGGCGTCCACCTGCTGGAAGGCGTTTTCGAAATCGCGTCGGATCAGGGTTCTGACCTTCTGGGCGCGGCCGTAGTAGGCGTCGTAATAACCGGAGGAGAGCACGTAGGTGCCGAGAATGATGCGGCGTTTCACCTCGGGGCCGAATCCCTGCTCGCGGGATTTGCGATAGAGGTCGAGGATGTCGGCCGGGTTGGCGGCGCGGTGGCCGTAGCGGATGCCGTCAAAGCGCGAGAGGTTGGACGAAGCTTCGGCCGGGGCGATGATATAATAGGTGGCCACGGCATGCTCGGTGTGGGGCAATGAGATATCGACGATTTCGGCGCCCAGGCCGGCGAGTTTGGCGATGGCCGCCGCGACGAGTTTCCTCACGCCGGGATCGATGCCTTCGCCGAAGTATTCCTTGGGAACACCGAGTTTCATACCAGTGATGCCAGCGTCGAGATCGGCGAGGTAGTCAGGCACCGGGGAGTCGAGGCTGGTGGAGTCCCGGGGATCGAATCCGGAGATGGACTGGAGGACGAGCGCGGCGTCAGTCACGCTGTGGGTGAGCGGGCCGATCTGGTCGAGCGAGGAGGCAAAGGCGACCAGGCCGTATCGGGAAACCCGGCCGTAGGAGGGTTTCAGGCCGACGACGCCGCAGTGGGATGCGGGCTGGCGGATGGAGCCGCCGGTATCGGACCCGAGCGCGGCCACGGCGCTGAGATCGGCCACGGCGGCTGCGGAACCACCGGAGGAGCCGCCGGGGATGCGGTCCGGGTCGTGCGGGTTGCGGGTGGTTTGCAGCGCTGAGTTTTCGGTGGACGAGCCCATGGCGAATTCGTCCTGGTTCATGCGTCCGAAGGGGATGGCACCGGCGGCGCGAAGTCTGGCGATGACGGTGGCGTCGTAGGGCGAGGTGTAGTTTTCCGAGAGAAACCTCGAGCCGCAGGTGCAGGGCTGGCCGAGCACGTTGATGTTGTCCTTGATGGCGATGGGTATGCCCCCGAGCGGCAAGGAGAGGTCGGCCGTTTCCGCCTCGGCGAGGGCGCTTTCGAGGTCGTGGGAAAGGTATGCGCCGGTGCTGGTGTCGCGTTCCGCGATGGCGGCGGCGAGGTCTTGCAGAACGGCGGCGGGCGTGGTGGTGCCGTCGAGGAACTGTTGGCGGAGCGAGGCGATCGTCATGGAAAACGGGCGGGGAAGGGGATGGAAATCAGGCGTCGGCGACCACTTTGGGCACGCGGATCTGGCCTTGGGATTGGTCTGGGGCGTTTTGGAGCAAGGCGGACGGGGGCAGGCTTTCGTGCGGGGTGTCGTCCCGCATGCGGTCGAAAACCGGCGAGGCATGGGCGGTGGGCTCGATTCCGCTGACATCGATCTGCCGGAGCGCGTCGACATTGCCGAGGATGGCCTCCATTTGCGGTTGGAAAACCGCCACTTCCCCGTCGCTCAGCTCAAGGCGGGCGAGATTGGCGACGTAGCGGACATCGATGTGGCTGTGCGACATGCGCGGGAGATTCCGGAATGGGGGCCGGATTTCCAAGTGCCAAGTTGGTCATTCGGGACGGGGTAAAACTTTTTTTCGAATTCTTTGAACATTCGCAAAGGTTGAAGGTCTGAATCCAATGAAAGCGACGGGAAACCGAAGCTCTTCATGTAAGGGTGTAACAGCACAGTTGTCTGCAAGTCCATGGGTGTGGACGATCACAGATGACCTTCGGCCGCCGGGGAGGGACCCCCGGCGGCCTTTCTTTTTAAAGGGGGCGCGCCGATGCGCGAATTCAGGCGCTTTTGGGGGTGTTTAGCCCTTGCCTCGTCGTCCGCGTTTTCCGGATGGGTATTTGACGGGTTTGGAAACGTGTTTCGGCGCTTCCTGCCTGAGGGTGTTGATCTGGTCGCGCAGGTGGGCGGCGCGTTCGAATTCGAGTTTGGAGGCGGCCTCGCGCATTTCCTCCTCCAGTTCGGCGATGACTCGGAGTTTGTCGTAGGTTTCCGCGTCTTCGGCGACCATGGAGCGGTTGAGTTTATCCGCCTCCTCGCGCTCCTTCTCGTGGGTGTGGAGGCTTTGCTGGAGGGCGCGCTTGACGCTTTGGGGGGTGATGCCGTGGGTTTCGTTATGCTCCTGCTGGCGGGTGCGGCGGTGGGCGGAAACGTCGAGCAGGGTTTGGATCGAATCCGTGACCGTATCGCAGAACAGCACGCATTCGCCGGCCACATGGCGCGCGGCGCGACCGGCGGTCTGGATCAGCGAAGTCTGGTTGCGGAGGAATCCCTCCTTGTCGGCATCGAGGATGCAAACGAGCGAGACTTCCGGCAGGTCGAGTCCCTCGCGGAGCAGGTTGATGCCGACCAGCACATCGACCGTGGCGGCACGGAGTTGGCGCAGGATTTCCACGCGCTCGACGGCATCGATGTCGGCATGGATGTAGCGCACCTTGAGGCCCACGCCCTTGAGGTATTCGCTGAGGTCCTCGGCGGTTTTTTTGGTGAGAGTGGTGACCAGCACGCGTTCGTGGCGCTCGACGCGCCGGCGGCAGAGTTCAATGGTATCGTCGATCTGGCCCTTGAGCGGACGTAGGGTGATGACGGGATCTAACAGCCCGGTCGGCCGGATGATCTGCTCGACCACCAGCGGCGTGCCGCGTTTTGCCGGATCGAAGGCCTCGACGGGTTCATCGTTGCCGCTGGGTTTGACCTTCACCTTGCGGAAATCGGTGATGCCCTCGCCGTCGCGGTTTTTCACCGGGATGAAGGTCTTGTTTTCCGGTCGCGAGTTGACCAGCTCGAAGGTTCCGGGCGTGGCGGAAACGTAGAGCCGCTGGCCGGTCATCCCGATGAACTCGTCGAAGCGCAGCGGCCGGTTGTCCAGCGCGCTGGGGAGGCGGAACCCGTGTTCGACGAGTACCGTCTTGCGGCTGCGGTCGCCCTCGTACATCCCGCCGATCTGTGGGATGGTGGCGTGGCTTTCATCGATCATCAGCAGGAAATCCTTCGGGAAGAAATCGAGCAGCGTGTGAGGCCTTGCGCCGGGTTCGCGTGATGTCAGATGGCGGGAGTAGTTCTCGATGCCCTGGCAGAATCCCATTTCCGCCATCATTTCGAGGTCGTATTCGGTGCGCATTCTGAGCCGCTGGGCCTCAATGAGCTTGCCGTCTTTTTCCAACAGTTTTACCCGCTCGTCGAGTTCCGCGCGGATGGCGGCGATCGCTCGCTTCATCTTGTCGTAGGGCGTGACGAATTGTTTCGCCGGGAAAAACGTATGGTTTTCGATCCTCTCGATGACCGTTCCGGTGAGCGTGTGGATGCTGCTGACGCGCTCGACCTCGTCGTCGAAGAACTCCACGCGGATGGCCGTTTCGTCGAGATAGGCGGGATGGACTTCGACCACGTCGCCGCGGACGCGGAACTTGCCGCGGCCGAAGGCGATGTCGTTTCGTTCGAAGAGCATGCCGACGAGCGAGTTGAGAAACTCCTCGCGGGTGAGCTTCTGGCCGGTCCATACCGGGACCATCATGTTCTCGTAATCTTCGGGAGAACCGAGGCCGTAGATGCAGGAAACGGAGGCCACCACGATGGTGTCGCGCCGGGTGAGCAGCGAGCCCATGGTGCCGAGCCGCAGCCGCTCGATCTCGTCGTTGATGGAAGAGTCCTTCTCGATGTAGGTATCGCTGCGCGGGATGTAGGCCTCGGGCTGATAGTAGTCGAAATAGGAGACGAAATACTCGACGGCGTTGTGCGGGAAGAAGTTCCTGAACTCCGAGTAGAGCTGTGCGGCGAGCGTCTTGTTGTGGCTCATGATGAGCGTGGGCCGGCCGTGACGCGCGATCAGGTTGGCCATGGTGAAGGTTTTCCCCGAACCGGTCACACCGAGCAGCGTTTGATGGCGGTTGCCGGCGTCGAGCGAGCGCGAGAGCTTCTCGATCGCCTGCGCCTGATCGCCTTGCGGGCTGTAATCGCTCACCAATTGGAACTGCATGCGCCCCGTGCATAAGCCGCCGGCGCCGGGCGCGCAAGGCATGGCGTTTCACCCGCGCGCCGCCGCCCCGCGTTTCTCATCGATGAGACAAACGACCGCCAAGCCCGCGGCCAGGAATCCGGCGAGCACAAAGAGCGCCTCCCCGGTGCCTGTGGTGTCCTTCACCCAGGCGAAGGGGAAGGTCATGATGGCCGAGAGTTTCCACACCAGGCCCCACATGCCGAAGGTTTCCGCCTCGCGGCCGGGCGGGGCGAGGAAGCCGACGAATGCCCTGTTGGCCGATCCGAGCGATCCGAGCCCGAAGCCTAACAGATTGCCTGTCAGCCACAGCGGCCAGACCGGAAACGCCGCGTCCGCCCCGGAGGCGGCGTGGATTTTGTAAAGATCGGCATAAATCGCGAAACCGATGGTGGTCAGCAACCACAACACCAGCAGAGCGATGAGCGAACGCCGGTGGCCGACCCTGTCCTGCAGGAACGTGGGCACCAGCGTTCCCACGATTCCGGAGACCGTGAGCACGCCGACGAAAACCACCAGCTCCACTTGGGAGAAACCGAATTCCCCGGCGAGTTTGCTGGCGAAGAACACCACCACGCCCATGCCCGTGCCGAAGAACAGCGAGGCGACCAGCAGCAAGGTCAGGTCGCGGTGGCGGCCGGTGGCTTTTAGCGATTCACCGAGCCGGACGAAACCGGCGGCGAGCGGGTTTCTTCCGTGGTGGATCGCCCGTTTCATGGCTGGTTCCTTCAGCCACAGCATGGTGGGAATGCAGAAAACGATGAACCACAGCCCGGCGCAGACAAAAAACGGCCGCCAGCGGTCCGTTTCCCCCAGATCGAACGCCAGCATCGCCCCGGCGGTGAGGACCAGCAGCAACAGCGCCGCCGCGTAGGCGCAGGCCCATGAGAACCCGCTGACCCGCCCCACCTGGTCCTGTTTCGCGAGCCCGGGCAGGAAGCTGGCCAGGAAATTCTCGCCGATGGCAAACGAGAGATTGGCCGGCACGTAAAGCAGCACGGCAAGCCAGAGTTGCCCCGGCTGCACGAGGGCGAGACCGCAGGTGAGCGCGCCGCAGAGCAGGCCGGAGCCGATCAGGAAGGGCTTCTTCCATGCCCGTTCGTCGGCCAGCGCCCCAAGCAGCGGCGAAAGCAGGGCGGTGAGCAGCATGCTGCCGCCGTAGGTGAGCGCCCACAGGCGGTCGTCGATGGCATCGTTTGCCACCACCACCTTCGAGAAGAAGATCGAGAAGAGCAGGGTGTTGACCAGCAGGGTGAACGACTGGTTCGCCACATCGAACGAGATCCACGACCAAAGCTGCCGCTGCCGAGGAAACCCGGAGAGGGGGTAAAATCGTTCGAGCCGGCGCATCAGGACCGGAGAATGCGGGATTCCGCGTGTTCCGGCGATAGAAATACGGACGCCGCGCGTAACCGCCGCGATGAAACGCATCGTTTGTCTCGCACTGCTCGCTCCGGCCCTCGCCTTCGGCGGGGAAACCATCGCCCTTTTCAACGGCAAGGACCTCTCCGGCTGGACTCCGGATGTTCCAAAGGCCGACAACGATCCATCCCATCCGCCGGTATTCATCGTGCGCGACGGCAAGCTTGTCAGCCTCGGCAAACCCGGCGGCCATCTGGTCACCAACGGGAAGTTTTCCAATTACAAACTGGTGGTCGAATACCGCTTCGCCAACGAAGGCGGAAATTGCGGCGTGCTCGTCCATGCCTCCACCCCGCGCAAGCTGTATGGCATGTTCCCGCAATCGATCGAGGTGCAGATGATGCATGAAAACGCCGGGGACTTCTGGTGCATTGGCGAAAACATCGAGGTGCCGGACATGGAAAAACGCAGGCCGAGGAAGGAGCCCTCGCAGGCATTCGGCGGCGGCCCGGCCGACGCGCGGCGGATCCTCAACCTGACAGACGGCTCCGAAAAACCGCTCGGCGAATGGAACACGATGGAGATCGAGTGCAAGGGCGACGAGGTGAAGGTCCATGTCAACGGCACCCTCGTGAACCACGGCAGCAAGAGCACCGCCGCATCCGGCAAGATCGCCGTCCAGTCGGAGGGCGTGGAAGTGGAGTTTCGCAAGATCGAACTGACGAAACTTGACTGAGCCCGGAACGGGTCCCCTGCAGGGCCCGGGCCCTGCGAAGCGCGTTCGCGCCGGGTCATTCCATCAGGCTTTTCCTGAAAATCGGCCGCTTGGTTTCCGCGTCCCAGTATCCGAAACCGGCTTTCCATTCCCAAAGCGTCCACGGGATGCCGCGCTGCTCGGCAAGCGTGCGGACGTCATGCAGGTATCGCGCCCGACTTTGCGGGTCTCCGGGCTTGTGGGCGCCGAATTCGCCGAGGTGGACCGGCCTTCCGAAGTGGCGCGACCACTCGCGGGCCGTGTCTAACAGATTACGGACGGTTCCGGCGGAACTCGGATTCCCCCCCGCCGGCTGCCGGTTGTACGCATCGACAAAGGCCTTTGCCCCCGTGTTGTCCTGAAGCGACTCCGGCAATGCCAACGGCGCATCCGGCGGTCCGGGATAGCGCACGCCGCGCAGGGCCTCCAGTCCCACCCAGCCGGCTCCCTGGTGGGTGAAGTGAAACGGTTCGTAACAATGCACGGTGACGGCGATGCGGTCGTCATCGCCGGGAAGCCGCAGGCCGTCCAGTTCGGTGATGATGCCCCATTGCCCGGGGCTTACAAAGATGAGACGGTCCGGATTTGTCCTGCGGATCAGGCGGATGGTTTTCCGATAGATGGGATTGGCGGCGGCGGTGGTTAGCGCGCCGCAAGGCTCGTTGAGCAGTTCGAAGAACAGGGCGGGGGACCAATCCTTGAAACGGGTGGCGATCGCTTCCCACACGCCGTTGAACCTCGCGAGGTGGGCATCGGGGGCGTTCGTGAAATCATGGAAGTGGTGCCAGTTGAGCAACACACGCATGTTGCGCTCGATGGCCCGGCGGAGGACCGGCTCGATCTGCGCGAGAAACTCCGGGTTGATGCGGTAGGTTCCGTCGCTCTCCGTGACATGGAAATGCCAGGCCACAGGCACACGGATGTGATCGAAACCCTCGTCCGCGATGTGATCGATGTCTTCGGTGGTGAACTTCAGTCCCCATGTGCCCGGCTCCGCCTCCCAGCCGTTGCCCAGATTCACGCCGCGCCGGAGTTTTGCCATCGCCTTGTGCGCCGGTGTGTCATTTCCAAGCCGTTTGGGTGCGACGAAATCCGGTGTGGTGGCCGCCTTCGCATGCAGTCTGATGGTGACCGGTTTGCCGGCGCTCACCTCGAACGGCTGCATGAGCGGGCGCCGGCACCAAGCGGCGGCTAGGCGTTTGCCCTCGTGTGCGGAGGCTTGCGCGAGCGGCCATTCGTTTTCCCCCGGCGCATCGCCCCACGGGGATTGCCAGGCGGCGTTTTCCTCGAATCCGCCGTTTGCAATCTCCGCCCCTTCGGCCGTGATCGAGTCCCAAAGCACCTCCTTGCGCGGCATCGAGCCATTGACATCTTCCGACCACGGACCCTTGAGCCAAAGCTCCACGGTTCCGTCCGCAGTGGGCGTGAAACGCAGCGTCTGCTCCGTCCATCGCCACCATTGGATCGGGAAACGGACATCGGTCTGCCGCGCGCGGATCTCCGGATCATTTTCCCATGGCGCCTGCTCCGCCCGGCCCTTCTCCACCACCACGGGTGTGATCGGCGGACCTCCATCCGGCACCTTGAGCCATAGCCGGGCCTCGGATGCCTGTTGGATGGTTTGGCCGGCCGCCAACAGTGGGACCATTGGCAACAAGAGAATCAGTGCGGGTTTCATCTGGGTGATTCTAAGGGCTTGCCGCGCCGGAGCGCGGCCGCTAGGTCCATACGGCATGGAACACCATGTTTATTTCTGGCTGAACGAGGATCGTAAAAACGCCGCCGACCGTGCCGAATTTGAAAAGGGCCTCGCCGCGCTTTTCGAACTGCCGGGAGTCGCCGGCGGTCGCTGGGCCGTCCCCGCGAAGGTTGAGATCCGCCCGGTGGTGGACCAGTCATGGGACTACGCGCTGAGCATGACCTTCGCCACGCTGGAGGAACACGACGCCTATCAGGTTGATCCGGACCACCATCGTTTCATCGAAACCTTCAAGCCCTGGTGGGCCAAGGTGCTGGTGATGGACCTTGCCTGAGACGCCATCGCGTTTGGTAGCGGATGGCCGCTGAAGGCGCTGATGGCCGTTTCCCGCCGGCTGTCCGGTCCTCAATGACAATTCCGGAACTGGCATCCCGCATGCTTTCCCGGTGTCGGAGATTCCATGTCGATTCACGTTGCCCTGCATCACCGGACTTCCTATCGCTACGATCGCCCGGTGGGGCACGGCGCGCATGTCGTCCGCCTTCGTCCGGCGCCCCACTGCCGTTCGCGCATCCTCGCCTACAGCCTCAAGGTCAATCCCGCCGGGCATTTCCTCAACTGGCAGCAGGACCCGCAGTCGAACTACCTGGCCCGGCTGGTTTTTCCTGAAAAAACCGACCATCTCGACATTGAGGTGGACCTGATTGCCGAAATGTCGGTGCAAAACCCCTTCGACTTCTTCCTCGAACCGCACGCCGAGGAGTTTCCCTTCGATTACGGCGCCGACCTGGCGACCGAACTCGCGCCATTTCTCGTCCTCGGAAAACCGGGGCCGCTGCTGGCGGACCGGATCGCCCGCTACCGCACACGCAAGGCGCGCACCGTGGATCTGCTGGTGGAAATCAACGCCGCGCTGCAACAGGCGACGGAATACCGCATCCGTCTCGAACCCGGCGTGCAGACGCCCGAGGAGACCCTGGACAAGGGTTCCGGCTCCTGTCGTGATTCCGCCTGGCTGCTGGTGAATCTCCTGCGCCACCTCGGACTCGCCGCGCGCTTCGTTTCCGGCTACCTCATCCAGTTGAAACCGGACGTCAAACCGCTCGACGGTCCCGCAGGCACGGACGAGGACTTCGCCGACCTCCACGCATGGACCGAGGTTTATCTTCCCGGTGCGGGCTGGATCGGGCTGGATCCCACCTCCGGACTGCTGGCGGGCGAGGGACACCTGCCGCTCGCCTGCTCTCCCGAGCCATCGAGTGCCGCGCCGGTCACCGGCGGTGTCGAGCCCTGCGAGTCCGGGATGGAGCACGAGATGAGTGTCACGCGCATTCATGAGTCCCCGCGCACCACGTTTCCCTATTCCGACGAGCAATGGAACGCGATCCTCGCATGCGGAAGCGATACCGATGCCGCGCTCACGGACATGGATGCGCGCCTCACCATGGGCGGCGAGCCGACGTTCATCTCGATGGATGACTTTGACGGCGACGAATGGAACACCGCCGCGCTCGGACCCACCAAGCGCAAGCTCGCTGACAAGCTCATCAAGCGCCTCCACGGGCGTTTCGCCCCCGGCGGCCTGCTGCTCCACGGCCAGGGAAAATGGTATCCCGGCGAGCAGCTCCCGCGCTGGTCGCTGAATTGCTACTGGCGCAAGGACGGCGTGCCCGTCTGGGAGGACGTGTCGCTCATCGCGGACGAGTCCATCGACTACGGACATGATATCATTCTCGCGAAACTCTTCGGCCTGACGCTTGCCGAGAACCTCGGCGCGGATCCCAGGTGGATGCTGCCCGCCCACGAGGACGCCTTCTATCACATGTGGCGCGAGCGGCGCCTGCCCGCCAACGTCGATCCGCTGAAGTCCAACCTCAAGGACAAGCTCGAACGCGAGCGCCTCGCCCGCATCTTCGACCGCGGGCTGCACGAGGTGGTCGGATACGTCCTGCCCATCGAGAGGGCGGGGGAGGCTTGGAAAAGCGGTCCGTGGTTCCTGCGGGATGAAACCTTGTTCCTGCTGCCGGGGGATTCGCCGATCGGATTCCGCCTGCCGCTCGATTCGCTGCCATGGGTGGCCGAGTCCGAATATCCCTGGGTCATCCCCGAGGATCCCACCCGCGAACTCCATCCGCTGCCCGCGCGCCCCGGGAAACGTTTCGCCTTCCAATCCAAGGACAAGGGCGGGGCCTCGATCCCACCCTCGCTTCGTGGAGCGTTCGGTTCGTTGCCGGACCGCAGTCCCGGTGATCAATCCCCATCGGATGCCGCCATCCACCGCGTTCCCGCCCAGCAGGAATCCGCCTCGTGGGTGATCCGCGCCGCCCTGTGCGTGGAGCCGCGCGGGGGCCGCCTGCATGTGTTCCTGCCGCCGGTGAAAACCACCGGGGATTTTCTCGATCTCATCGCGGCCATCGAGCGCACGGCCGCCGCTCTCGGCGTGCCGGTCATCATCGAGGGTACGCCGCCCGCTTATGACCCGCGCATCCAGGTGCTCAAGGTGACACCGGATCCCGGCGTGATCGAGGTGAACCTCCAGCCCGCCGCCTCATGGGAGGAACTCGTTTCCAATACCACGATTCTCTATCAGGAGGCGCGCGAATGCCGGCTGGCCACCGAGAAGTTCATGATCGACGGCCGCCACACCGGCACCGGTGGCGGCAATCACATCATCATCGGCGGTGAAACCCCGTCCGACAGCCCGCTGCTGCGCCGTCCCGATCTCTTGCGCAGCATGGTGACGTATTGGAACCACCATCCGTCGCTGAGTTATCTGTTTTCGGGGCTCTTCGTCGGCCCCACCTCGCAAGCGCCGCGCATCGACGAGGCGCGGAATGATTCGATCCACGAGATCGAGATCGCGTTCCGCACGCTTGGGGATTCCGGACCGCCGATGCCCTGGAAGATCGATCGCGCGCTTCGCCACCTGCTCATCGATGCCACCGGCAACACGCACCGCGCCGAGTTTTGCATCGACAAGCTCTATAGTCCGGACAGCGCGGGCGGGCGGCTCGGTCTGCTTGAGATGCGCAACTTCGAGATGCCTCCGCATTATCGCATGAGCATCGCCCAGCATCTTGTGTTGCGCGCCCTCGTCGCCCGGTTCTGGGAGAAACCCTATGCCCTGCCTCTGGTTCGCTGGGATAGCGAAATCCACGACCGCTGGATGCTGCCGCACTTCATCTGGCAGGACTTCACCGAGGTGCTGGAAGACCTGCGCGGGCACGGCCGCCCCATCGAGGACGCGTGGTTCGCCCCGCACCTTGAGTTCCGGTTTCCGCGGATCGGCGAATTCAACCGGCGTGGTGTGGAAGTGGAACTGCGGCACGCCATCGAGCCCTGGCATGTGCTGGGCGAGGAAGGCGCGCCGGGAGGAGCGGTGAGATTTGTGGACAGCTCGGTCGAACGCATGCAGTTGAAGGTTTCCGGAATGACCGGTGAGCGGCATGTGATATCATGCAATGGCGTTCGGGTGCCGCTTCATCCCACCGGCACCCATGGCGAGTTTGTCGCGGGAGTGCGCTACCGCGCCTGGCAGCCTCCCACCTGCTTGCATCCGACCATTCCGGTCCACACGCCGCTGGTATTCGATCTTGTGGATCTGTGGAACGGGCGCTCGCTAGGCGGCTGCACCTACCACGCAGCCCACCCGGGAGGACGCAATCATGAAACCTTCCCGGTGAATTCCCATGAGGCCGAGGCCCGCCGCCTCGCCAGGTTCTTCCGCCACGGACACAGCGGCGGCCCCATCGTGGTCAACGAGGCCCCCACGAGCCCGGATTTTCCCTTCACACTGGACTTGAGAACCATCCTGTGAACGTGTGTCGGGTGTCACCCGCACCCCGAACCGCATGGCGGAAACCTCACGAACCAGCCCGATCCTCCAGGCGCAGTCCGCGGCGCCGGGGCGAATCTCGTCCTGGAACGAGGTGGCTGACGCCAGCGGCCACGTGCGGCCCCATTGGCGGCGGATGTGGGACGAAATCCACGGTTGGAGCGCGGATCGCCGTGCGGCGACGGCTTCCGCGGCCGGGCGGCAGATCGACGACCTCGGCACCACCTTCAATGTTTTCAGCGATGCCGGAGGCGCCGGGCAACCCTACGAACTCGACCCCATACCCTTGCCCGTCCCGGGTGCCGAGTGGCTGAGGGTGTCCGCCGGGCTGGCCCAGCGCGTCCGCCTGCTGGATGCGGTGCTGACGGATCTTTACGGTCCGCAGACACTTCTAACCGAGGGGCTGGCGCCTCCGGACCTTGTTCATTCCAGTGCCGCTTTCCCGGCCCACGCGCGTGGCAACCAGGCACCGGGCGGACGTTTCCTCCATACGGCCGGCTGCGATCTGGTCCGCTCCTCCGCCGGGGCATGGATGGTAATCCGCGATCATACCCTGACGCCCGGTGGACTCGGCCAGGCGTTGGAGAACCGCAAGGTCATTTCCGGATTGCTGGCGGAAACGTTCGACGCGCTCGACATCGCGCCGCTCGGCGGATTCCTGGAATGCGAGGCGGAAACGCTGCGCTCACTCGCCATCGGCAGGCGTGAGGGGGCGAACGTGGTCTTTCTAACCCCCGGATTCCGCCACCAGTCTTACTTCGAGCACGCCTACAAGGCGCGGCTGTTAGGGTTTCCCCTGGTGGAGTCCGCCGATCTGACAGTGCGCGAGCGGCGGCTCTTTCTCAAGACGCTGGACGGTCTGCGCCGCGTGGATGTGGTCGTCTGCCGCGTCGATCACGACGGACTGGATCCTCTCGAACACTCCGGCGGCCGTGGCGACGGCGTGCCCGGCATCATCGAGGCCTGGCGAGCCGGCAATGCCGTCCTGTCCAACGCGCCGGGTTCCGGATTCGCCTCATCGCCCGCACTCATGCCCTTCCTGCCGCGGATCTGCCGGGAGTGGTTCGGAGAGGACTTGAAACTGAATTTCGTCGAGACCTGGTGGCTCGGCCAGGCCGAGGTGAGACGCCGCGTTTTCGAGCGGTTTCACCGCTACGTGCTGATGTCCGCCACTCCGGATATCGATCCTTTGCTGCCGCTCCGGTGCTCCGGCCTATCGCCCGCCGCGCGCAAGCAGTGGATGAAAGTCATCGCCACCAGACCTCATGATTTCGTGGTGCAGGCGGACATTCGCCCGAGCGAGGCCCCTTGCGTCGAGAACCGCCTCATCCGCCAACGGCCGGTGGTTTGGCGCGGCTTCTCGTTGTTGCGGGAAAACGACACGCTGGTCCTGCCCGGTGGCCTCGCCAGGGTGGGACGGAACAACAGCCCGCCACAGATGTGGCCGGGACACGCGGGGTTCACCAAGGATGTCTGGGTGACGGACGCGGGGCTTGTCAGCGACCGGATCGAAGCCACGGGTGAAAACCCGCGGATCACCTTTCCGGCGGTATCGGCGACGCCGGGTTTTGCCGCCCAGGAGGTGCCCAGCCGCATCGCCGAGCAGTTGTTCTGGGTCGGCCGCTACGCCGAACGCATCGAACTCGCCACCCGCCTGTTTCGTGTGGCGCTGCGCTGTCTGGGCGGCGAGACCGGGCGCATGCAAAACGACCGCTTCGGCGCATGTGTCACCCTTCTTCAGGGTGTTGGCCTTATTCCGAAGGAGTCTGTCATCCATCCGGCCCGCGCGGTGCGCGCGCTTTCCTCCCTTATCCACGATCCCGCGGAAAGCGGAGGCATTCGCTCTCTCACCCGCATGCTCCTGCAAAACGCGGCCGCCGCGCGCGACCGGCTGTCCGATGATACCTGGCGCTTCTTCAACCGTCTCGATGGCATCGTGCATCCCACCGATGGCGAGCCGGGTTCAGGGGAGATCGCGCGCACGCTGGACAATCTGGTCCTTCACCTCGCCGCCTTCGCCGGCATGCAGGCGGAAAACATGACCCGCGGCCACGGCTGGCGCTTTCTGGAAACCGGACGCCGCTTGGAACGCGCGCTTGGAGCGCTTGGTTTGCTGGCGACCGCCGCCGCCGACCCCGCAGGCTCACTCGGTCTGCTCGAACCGCTGCTCGAGACATGCGACTCGGTGATGACTTACCGGCGCAGGCACTTCTCCAGCCCGCGTCTTGACGCCGTGATCGGTCTGGTTTTCGCCGATCCCACGAATCCGCGTTCCGTCTTCCATCAGATCCAGGTCATCCGCTCCGAGGTTGAACATTTCCCCGGTCGCGCCGGGTTCGGCCTGATGCCGCAAATCCGGGATGAGGTCGCCGCCCTTGCCGCCCTCGCCGCGCGCGGCCCGATGCCGGACGACGGTCCATTGCCGGATTTCAAATCGCTTGCGGAGGCGCTTGAACGATTCTCCGATTCCCTCACCCAGCATTTCTTCAGCCATTCGGTGCGCAGGGTTTACTGACCGATGAAGTATCAACTCGTCCATCGCACGAAATACACCTACGAGGGCGCGGTCACCGTCTCGCACCATCTCGCCAAGCTCGCGCCGCGGACCCTGCCCGGCCAGCGCTGTCCCTGGCACGAGTTGGAGATTCGCCCGGCGCCCGTCGGACGCGGCGTGCATGTGGACGCCTATGGCAACACCACCATTTACTTCGAGATAGAGGGCAAACACGAGGCTCTTGAAGTCACCGCCCGCAGTTTCGTGGACGTGCTGCCCGTGCCCCCCGCGGATCCGGACGGCACACCGCCGTGGGAACTGGTGAGGGATGCCTGCCAGGCGGAGAAACTCACGCCCGGCTCGGATGCCGGAGAGTTCCGATTCCCCTCGCCGATGGTCCCCGCGGGGGCGGACTTCGCCGCCTATGCGAAACCGGATTTCCCTCCCGGGCGCCCGATTCTCGCCGCCGCCGCCGCCCTCACGGAACGGGTGTTCCGTGAGTTCCGTTTCGATCCCCGTGCGACGGATGTGACCACACCGGTGGCCGAGGTGTTGAAAAGACGCGCGGGCGTCTGCCAGGATTTCGCGCACCTGATGCTTGCCTGCCTGCGCTCGCTCGGGCTGCCCGCCCGCTATGTCAGCGGTTATCTGGAAACCGCCCCGCCGCCGGGCCAGCCGAGGCTGATCGGTGCGGATGCGTCGCATGCCTGGGTATCTGTTTTCTGTGGCGATGCCATCGGCTGGGTGGATACGGACCCCACCAACAACCTGCTTCCCGGAGAACGACATATCACCGTGGCCTGGGGGAGGGACTTTTCCGATGTCAGCCCGCTGCGCGGAGTCACCCTCGGTGCCGGCGGCCAAGGGCTGGAGGTCGCCGTGGATGTGATCCCGTTGATCGATTGACCCCGGAGTCCGGTGTCAATGCCCGGGCTGGCGATGGGAGCGGCCGCCGCGCAAATCGGCCGATACCCGCCGCACCGGTTTTCGCGGGCGGATTT
This sequence comes from uncultured Luteolibacter sp., assembly GCA_964554865.1. GTDB lineage: Bacteria > Verrucomicrobiota > Verrucomicrobiia > Verrucomicrobiales > Akkermansiaceae > Luteolibacter. The sequence goes on from CAZKQK010000007.1 coordinate 15,671, forward strand.
TCGGATTGCCCCGCCGCGGTGCGCTGATACGCCGTGGCCATCGATTCCCCACTAACCATCACCGGAATGGGCGCGCTCTCGGCTCTCGGGAGCGATGTGGCCTCCCATCGCAATGCGGTTGCCGCCGGCAGTGTTCCCTTCCAACCGCTCGGGCGTTTGCTTGGCACGGATAGTCCCCACGCCGGGCGTCCGGGCGCGTGGATCGAGAACCGGGCGGCACTCAATCACCGCAAGTGGAGCCCCGCCACGATGGCGGCCATGCGCGTCGCCACCGAGGCGGTGGCCGCAGCCGGGTGGACATCCGATGATCTTCGCGACGCCGCGCTGGTGCTCGGAACCAGCAGGGGGAACGCCGCCGGTTGGCTCGGCCCATGGCCCGGAAGGAGGCCGTTCAAACTGATGGCCGCAAGCAACACGATCCATAGCGAGCCGGCCACCGCCATCAGCATTGGCTTTGGCATCACCGGCCCATGTCATGTGTTGGCCTCGGGTTGTGCCGCGGGGCTCGACGCCATCGGCATCGCAATGATGCTGGTGCGTTGCGGCGCGGCTCCCCGCGCGCTTGCGGTGGCGGTGGACCTGCCGCTGGTGCCTTTGTTGTTAGACAACTACGCGGCCTCGGGAATATTGACCCAGGAGTTCCGGCTCGATCCCTATCATCCCTCGGCATCGGGCTTCATTCCGGCCGAGGGGGCGGCGGCGATGGCCATCGAGCCCGGCGAAAAAGGCATCGCCCACCTGCTGCATTACGGATGCAACTCGGATGCGGCGGATCCGGTCGGAATCCCCCGCAATGGGGGCCGCACCCCGGCATTGTTCGAGGCGTTGCCCGCGCATGTTCCGGAGCCGCTTGCCGTCTGTCCGCACGCCACCGGCACGGCGGTTCAGCGCGAGGCGGATCCGGCAATGTTAAGTCGCTCCTTTCCACGCCGCCCGCCGACCCTCCATCTCCTCAAACCGGTTTTGGGGCATGCGATCGGTGCCAGCGGTCTGTTGGAGTGCGTGGTAATGTGTTCGTTCCTCCGCGACGGAACGCTTCCGCCCAACCTCGCGGGACTATGCCGGCCCGATGGTTTCGCCATGCCCGAATCATCTGTCCCGGCGCGCGGCCCGGTGGCCAAAACCGCTCACGGAATGGGCGGCCACAACGCTCTTCTTGTCATCTCCCCCCCGGGGAGGATCTAACAAGTCCGAACGCGGGCAATGACATCATCCGGGCGGCCCGCGTCCCCCCGGGCGGCTTTGCAAAATAATGCTTGCGGGGGCATCCGGGCGTCCTAAGGTGGCTCGGTCATGAGTACTAAAAACAAAAAAGCAGGCTCGACGGGCGTGAGATATTCCGACGCCCAGAAGCAGGATGTCATCAAGTTCATCGCCGACTATAACTCCAAGAACGGCCGTGGCGGGCAAAGCGCCGCCTCCAAGAAATACGGCATCACCCAGCTGACCATCGGCTCGTGGCTCAAGAAGGCGGGTGCCAAAGGTCCGAAGGCTGCCAAGGTCGCGAAAGCTCCGGAAGCTCCCAAGGAGGCCAAAGTCGCCAAGGCCCCGAAGGCCCCGAAGGCCCCGAAGGCTCCGAAGGCTCCGAAGGCTCCGAAGGCTCCGAAGGCTCCGAAGGCTCCGAAGGCCGCCAAGAGCGCGTCGAACTCGAAGAAAGGCCGTCGCTACAGCCCCGAGGAAAAGCAGGCTGTCGTTGATTTCGTCAACAATTGGAATGCCAAGAAGGGCCGTGGGGGACAAAGCCGTGCCGCCGAGAAATACAAACTTTCCGTGCTCACCGTTTCCACCTGGCTCAAGGGTAAGGGTGCCGGTGGCAAGGCCGCCAAGGCGGCGAAAACCGCTCCCGCCAAAGCCGCTGTCGCCAGTCCGGCCGCCGTGGTTCCCGCCGGTCTGAAATCCAAGGTTTCCGACTTGCTCGATCTGGGTGACCAAATCCGCAAGACCGAGGCCGATCTCCGCCAGCTTCGCTCGAAGTATGAGGCTCTCTCGTCTTCGGTCCGCTCCTCGCTGCGCGCCCCGCTCTGAGTCTCCATCCAACCAAAACCCAAACACGGGGGGTCGCCACGGGAGTGGCGGCCCCTTTTTCGATTCATCCCATCCGGGATTCAGCTCCAGTCCATTCCGGTGCGGATGTCCTTCCATCGCATGACTTCCCCTTCGAACACGAAGCGGCCATGGAAGGTGGTTTCATCAATCACCAGCGGCAGCCAGTGGCGGTCGTCTTCCCACATGCGCCCGTAGGGGATGTCATCCAGACCGGTCCAGACGGGCACCGCCTCATCCGTCTCGGTGGGATCGCCTTCATGATCATCCGCCCGGTAAACATGACACAGGATGTCCGGGAAATCCGACATGGCAAACCATAGCTCTCCAAGCTTGCGCGGGTTCAGCGGAGTGATGAGCAGTTCCTCCCGGGTCTCGCGGATGACGGCCTCGAGCGGAGTCTCACCGGGATCGATCTTGCCGCCGGGCCCGTTCATCTTGCCCGCGCCGAGACCGCGCTTCTTTTCGATCAGCAGGATCCGTCCGTCGCGGATGACGAACATGAGGGTGGCATGGATGACACCCTGCCAGGTGTTCCAGTCGATGGGCGGGGGGGTCATGGCGGATTGGTCCGGAGTCATTGGTTTGCATCGGGATCATACATTCCGCCGTAGCCAGGGCGGTAGAGATGGAGGCTTGGCATGATTTCACCCATCGCCGTGAAATGTTTGTCCACGGCGTAAACGCGGCAACGGTTCTCCATGGCGATGGTGGCGATGAGCACATCGTTCCATGGTGCGGTGAGCCCCCTGGACTTCAGCAGCGAGAAGCGGTCCGCCGCCTTGCGCCAGAGTTTCTGATCGTTGCGGGCATAGGGGAGGATGTTGAACCACGCGCGGATACGGTCGCGCTCGTGCGGTCGTGCGCCGCCGAGGAATTCCATTTCCACCGGGCCGCACAGGGTGGCTTCGTAGGCATCGAACAAGGAGCGGACGGCCAGCTTCACATGGCCGTCCCCTTTTTCGCGGAAGAACTCCACCAACGCACTGGTGTCAATGATCACCATGCGCCTCAGCGGTCAAAGGCTTCGAGTTCATCATTGGTCAGCGGATAGTCCCCGAACTCGCCCTCCATCACGCGGGTGGCGAATTCCCGGCTTAGCTGGCGCTTGATGAACTCGCGCGCCGCCTTGACCACAGCCGGACCTTTTTTCCGCTCTCCCGTGTAGCGCATGGCGTCCTTCAGCAGATCCTCATCAATATCGATGGTGATTTTCATGCCGTTACTTTCCGGAAAAAGAATGATTTTTCAATCAAAAAAATCACACTTTTCCATTTTCCGGCTTACTGGGCGTAACTCTCCACGTTGTCGCAGGTGCAAACCAGATTGCGGTCGCCATGCACATTGTCGATGCGCCCGACGGATGGCCAGAACTTGTGCTGACGCAGCCAGGGCATCGGGTAGGCGGCCTGTTCGCGGCCGTAGGCATGGCTCCATTCGTCGGCGCAAATGACCTCGGCCGGATGCGGGGCGTTCTTGAGCGGATTGTCGGTGGCGTCGAGTTCTCCCCGGATCACCGCGTTGATCTCGCCGTGGATGGCGATCATCGCGTCGCAGAAACGGTCGAGTTCCGCTTTCGATTCGGATTCGGTGGGCTCGATCATCAGGGTGCCGCCGACCGGCCAGCTCATGGTGGGCGCATGGAAGCCGAAGTCCATCAGCCGCTTGGCCACGTCCTCCACGGTGATGCCGCTGAGTTCGGAAAGCGGGCGGAGGTCGATGATGCACTCGTGGGCGACGAGCCCCTGGTTTCCCGTGTAGAGGATCGGATAGAAGGGCGCGAGGCGGCGCGCGACGTAGTTGGCGTTGAGGATGGCCACACTGGTGGCCTCCTTCAAACCCTCGCCGCCCATCATCGCGATATACATCCATGAGATGGTGTTGATCGAGGCACTGCCCCATGGCGCGGAGCAGACGGCGCCCTGCTTCGAATCGAGTTCCCGGTGCCCCGGCAGGAAGGGGACGAGCTGCGCGGCCACGCCGATGGGGCCGACGCCCGGGCCGCCGCCGCCGTGCGGGATGCAGAAGGTCTTGTGCAGGTTGAGATGGCAGACGTCGGCGCCGATAAGTCCCGGCGATGTGAGGCCGACCTGGGCGTTCATGTTCGCCCCATCCATGTAAACCTGGCCGCCGCGCCCGTGGATCAGCGCGCAGATATCCTTGATGGTTTCCTCGAAAACCCCGTGGGTGGAAGGGTAGGTGACCATCAGGCAGGAAAGGTTGGCCGCGTGTTCGCCGGCGCGGGCCTTCAGGTCGGCGACGTCGATGTTGCCCGAATCATCGCATTTCACACCGATCACCTTCATGCCGCACATCACGGCGGACGCGGGATTGGTGCCGTGGGCGGATACCGGGATGAGGCAGATGTTGCGGTGGGAATCGCCGCGGGAGAGATGATAGCGCCGGATCGCCAGCAGGCCCGCGTACTCGCCCTGGGAGCCGGCGTTCGGCTGGAGCGAGACGGCGGCGAAACCGGTTACCTCCGCCAGCCAGTCCTCCAGCTGGCCCAGCATCTCGCGGTAGCCCGCGCTCTGGTCCGCGGGCACGAAGGGGTGCGGTGAGGAAACCTCCGGCCAACCCAGCGGCATCATCTCGGAGGTGGCGTTGAGTTTCATCGTGCAGGAACCCAGCGCGATCATCGATTCGTTGAGCGCGAGATCCTTCGATTCGAGGCGCCTGATGTAGCGCAGCATCTCGGTTTCGGAATGATAACCGTTGAAGACCTTCTGGGTGAGGAATTCGCCGGAGCGCCGCAGGTCACGCGGGATTTCCGGCGATGAGGCGCCATCGTCAAAGTCCGCGCCGAACGATCCGCAAAGCGCGTGAAGGTCTCCCCAGCCTGTCGTTTCGTCCACGGTGATGCCGACGTGGTTTTCATCGATCAAACGGATGTTGAATCCATTGGTGCGGGCGGCCTCGAGCCATTGCGAGGCCTTGCCCGGTGTGTCTCCCTTGACGACGACCGTGTCGAAGAACGGGCCATCCCCGAGAGCGAGACCGGTTTTTGTTAGGGAGGCCGCGAGTTTGGCGGCCTTGTCGCGAACCTCGCCGGCGATGTGTTTCAGGCCTTCCGGTCCGTGATAGACGGCATACATCGATGCCATCACCGCGAGCAGCACCTGGGCGGTGCAGATGTTGGATGTGGCCTTGTCCCGGCGGATGTGTTGCTCGCGGGTTTGCAGCGAAAGCCGGTAGCCGGGCTTGCCGCGCGAGTCCACCGAGACACCGATGAGGCGGCCTGGCATTTTGCGTTTCAGCGCGTCCGTGCAGGCCATGAAGGCGGCGTGGGGACCGCCGAAACCCATCGGCACCCCGAAGCGCTGGGAGCTTCCCACGCAGATGTCCGCGCCGAAAGACCCCGGCTCCTTGAGCAAGGTGAGGGCCAGGATGTCGGCGGCGACGATGGTCACCGCGCCTGCGGCCTTGGCGGCGGCGAAGAATGCCGTGAAGTCATCGATCCGCCCGCGGGTGTCCGGGTATTGCACCAGCACGGCGAACACGCTGCCGCCGGCGGGAATCCGGTAGGACTGCCAATCGCCCGTGATCACCTCGATGCCCAGCGGCTCCGCGCGGGTGGCCACCACGTCGATGGTCTGGGGATGGCAGCGGTCGGAAACGAAGATGGCCTTGCCCCTGGGCTTGCCCGCAAGGGCGAGGCTCATGGCCTCGGCGGTGGCCGTGCCTTCGTCGAGCAAGGAGGCGTTTGCCACGTCGAGCCCGGTGAGACTGGTGATCATGGTCTGGAAGTTGAGCAATGCTTCCAGCCTGCCTTGTGCGATTTCCGCCTGATAGGGTGTATAGGCGGTGTACCATCCCGGGTTTTCCAGGATGTTCCTCTGGATCACGCCCGGCGTGTGGGTGCCGTGATAGCCTTGGCCGATGAAGGACTTGAGCGGTTTGTTTTTCGCGAAGATTGCCCTGAGGCTTGCCAGGGCATCCTGCTCGGAAAGCGGGCCGGGCAGGTCAAGCCCGCGATCCATGCGGATGCCGCCGGGAACGGCCCTGTCAATCAACGAGTCGATGGAAGGATGGCCGATCTCGCGGAGCATTTGCTCGCGGTCGGAGCCCAGGGGACCAAGGTGACGGCTGCGGAAGTCGGTTCTTGCGGACATGGATGGGATTCGATGGGGGAAGGGTGCGTCGATGCGTGCGAAGACAAACGGAACGCCCCCTGCATAATGGAAATCCCACCCGGCGCAACCCCGGCCCTGAGGAAATTCGAGCCAACCCCGGAATTTCTAATTCCCGACGGGTTCAACCGCATCCGGAGCCGTTTCGACGGGGGGCGGCCCGGGTTTCGGCACGCGGCCGATCTTGCGGAGTTTCGCCAGTTTTCCCGCATCCCTGATGGCCCGTTTCTGAAGACGCTTGCGGGCGGATTTCAGGGCCTTCCAAAGATCCGGAGCGAAATGGGCCGTGAATCCGTGTTCTCCGAGCCAGGCCGATAGCGTGGCGAGGTCGTTTTCATCGCCAAGAAACTCGGCCATTTCATGCAGCAGGGGGTCGCTTTCCAAAGTTCCCCCGGGAAGGAATGCGAGAGCCCCCAGCCAGGCCTTGAGCGACTTGCGGGCATCATGGAAATCCTCCTCGGAGCGATGATCGAGGCGGCGGCAGCGCTTGATGACCCGCTGCTGGAGTTTTACCAGGCCATTGGTCACCCGCGCGGCCAGTTCATCGGAGGGCAGATCGAGCAATGCGGCGGCGGCGGCGTCCACCCGCGCGCAGGCCCAGGCGATGGTTTCCTGTGGCGGGCGGCGGGCGGCGGAATGCACATGGATCTCCAGCAGTCCGGCGGCCGCGGCGGCCAACGCGGGCTCGGCGTTCCATTCGAGTTTGTTCCATGTGTTTTGGCGCGAGACCGCATCGCGTGGCGCGGCGAGCAGGCGGCCGATGGCCTGGATTTCCAGTGCGGCGGTTTTCTCCAGCCTGAAAAGGGTGAAACCGCCGCGCAGCGACTTGCCGAGCTTGCGGATCGCATGGACTTCCTCCGCCACCCGCCCCTTGGAATCGAGCAGGCCGTTGAGCAACCGCTTCATCCTGTCACAGCCCGCCGTCAGTCGATCCCTTGCCGCACGCGCCTCGCCATCTGTCAGATTGATCATACGAAAAACAAAAACCAGAAATCTCGCGTCTTGTCATGACGGATCGTGTGACAAATACTCGGGCCGTTCCGTTTGTCACAGTCTTATGAAAACATTGATTACCAACGCCCGCATTGTTTCCCCGGATATCGACCTTCCGGGTGCCTCGCTACTGATTGAAAACGACCGCATTGCCGCCGTGATCGAGGCGGGATCCGGCCTGCCGGTGGCCGATCTGACCATCGAGGCGGCGGGCAGGATGCTGATGCCGGGGTTTTTCGACATCCACTGCCACGGGGCGGACCGCCATGACGTCTGCGACAACTCGGTGGAGGCCATCCGCCACATCGCCCGGCGCAAGCTTCAGGAAGGTGTCACCACCTGGCTGCCCACCACGCTCACCCAGCCGCAGGACAAACTTGAGGAAATCGCCGCCAAATGCGCGGAATACATGCGGAAACCCGAGTATTGCCGCACTCCCGGCCTGCATGTCGAAGGTCCGTTCATCAATCGCAAAAACGCCGGCGCGCAGAATCCCGAATTCGTCCGCCCGCCGGATTTCGACGAATTGAAGCGCATCCATGACATCGCCCCCGCCTGCATTGTTTCACTCGCGCCGGACATCGATGGAGCCACCGATGTGATCGCAAAGGCCGCGGCCATCGGGATCACCGGTTCCGCCGCCCACACTTCGGCCACCGCCGCGCAGATTGCCGCAGCGAAGCTGGCCGGACTGAAACACCTCACCCACTTCTGCAACGCCATGACTCCCGTCCACCACCGCGAGATCGGTGTGGTCGGCGCGGGACTCATTGACGATTCGCTGATGCTCGAACTCATCTGCGACGGCATTCACCTCTGCCCTGACATGCTGCGCCTGGTTTTCAAGCTGGCGCCGATAGACCGCCTGATGATGATCACCGACTCGATGGCCGCCTCATGGATCGGCGAGGGCGAGGTCACGCTCGGCGGACTCGCCGTGCTGGTGAAGGACGGCAAGGCGGTGCTCAAGGAGGGCGGCGCGCTCGCGGGCTCGGCATTGCTTTACAACGAGGGTGTCAGAAACGTGGCGGAAATCACCGGGCTGCCACTCCATCAAATCGTCAAGGCGACCTCGTGGAACCAGGCCCGCTCGCTCGGGCTCGAAGGCTTCGGGAAAATCGAACCGGGCTTCTTCGCGGACATCGCCATCCTCAACGACGACTTCGGCGTTTGGCGCACCATCGTCGGCGGAGCCGTGAAGTGATCATATCCGGGGTTGGTCCGGCCCGTCATCAGCGGCCCGCCGCTTTGTTAGAAGCAGCGTGAGTTCGTGGCGGTTGTAGCCGAGATGGGTCTCCGCGGCCGGTTCCAGTCCCGTATCGCAAGCCATGCGGCGGCATTGCTCCAGCGACCGCAGCATCGAAGGGAAATCACCTGTCTGCGGAAGCTTCAGGGTGAAAACGATGATGCTGCCGGGCTGGAGCATCGGGGCGAAACGCGTCATCAGCGCCATGGAGACCGCCGGATCGCCATTCATGTCGGACAACAAGGCGCCGTATCGTGTGCCGAAGGGCGGATGATAGTCCGCCACATCGCACACCGCCACCCGCAGGCCGGCCGCCTTGAGCAGGCGTGCGTCCGGCGGCGCGCGATCCACCGCCGTGACCCGATAGCCGCGCGCCAACAACTCCGAGGTCATTCCCCCCGGACAGGCTCCGAGTTCAAGCCAATGGGTTCCCGTTTCCGGGAGCGGCCGGTGAAGTGTCAGATAATGCAGCGCCTCCGCGATTTTCGCTCCCGCCCGGCTCACGTGATCCTCACCGCTCTGGCGGATGAACTTGAAACCTCCCGCATGATACCCGCCCGCATCGCGCGGGGTGCTGAGTCCGCAATACAGTCCCTCGCGCCCCACCAACGCGAACAGCGTGGGGGACTCCGGCGCCTGTGCCTCCGCATCCCTCACAAGATCCCCGCCGAAGACCTGGAGCGCGCGGCCGCGCAGGTTGGATGCGAGACGCTTGTGATAGCCGCGGGGCCCGGAGGGGTCGAGCGTCCCCACCACCACCGATTGCACGGCGGCGGAACCGAACTTTTTCCACATCGCCTGTGCCGCCTTTTCCACAAAGCCGGGTGTTTCCTCCGGCACACACGGCCAACTGTGATCCACCGGCATCCGCCAGCCGAGAAACGGATCGGCCGATTCCCCTCGAAACCCTTCCGGGCGATCCGTCCGCACGAGGTGAAACTCACGTCCGAGGCGTTTCAAGGAACGGCATCCGGCCGCCGTGAGCAAGTCTTCCAAGACCCCTTCGAATGCCGGTGATATCCGAAGCAGCCAGGTGGCTGTTGTCCTTGGGGGTGTGAAATCAGTCATCGTTTGGCCGGGAGATCATGCGCAGGCTCCCCCGGCTTCGCAATGCCTGTGTCACACCACATTGCGCAGCGGCACCGTGGTTTCCCGCGCCGCCTCGCGGAACCGTGGCGGAGTTTTCGCCGCGTTCCGCACGAGCCAGGATTCGGCCTCCCCGCGGGTTTGGAAAATCCTGAAGCGGTCCGCGTTTCGCGACCAATATCCGAGCATTCGCACGATGCCGAAAGCCACCGAATTCCCCACCACGAAGACCATCCAGCCATGGGAACGGTGGTCCTCCTGACGCAGGGTCAGCGCCAGGCGCAGAACGTCGTTCGCGCTGAGTTCCAACTCCGCCGCGCTGAAATCCACCAACCCATGGTATTCCGGCGACCAGCACGGGTCCGACGCCATCGCTGAAACCATTGACCTGAGGTCCGGCAATCCCACCCTGCCCCGATATTCCTCAATCCGCACCCGGCGATCCGCATCGATCCGGTATCGTCCCACACTTGCAGTCGATGAATAATCAGTGGTTAAAAATTTCATGGGGTTCCTTACTTTCGGACCCGTTCGCCCATGAACCGTTCAAAATTTTGGTAAAATTTTATCCCATAACTGATTCTTTTTGAGCTTGTTACGTATATTCTGATATTAAGGAAACCTTAATAAGGTCCCGTATTGCCCCCGCCGTTCCGGGCTAACCGTTCCTAACAGTTTCCATCCGATTTCCGGATCCGGGGCGAAATGCGGACCGGGCGACTGGTGGAGGCGGCTTTCGCGATGTGGCCCGCCACAAACCGGGGCGATCAGGCAAGGGAGGATTTCGCACCGACAAAGGGAGAATGAACCGCAGATCCACACCCTGCACGGGGTTCGCGAGCTGTGGTTGCTGAATACGGAAACCGAAACCATCGGGATTTTCGATCTCGCGAACCGGCCCGATCAGCCGGTCGCCGTGCTTGGGAACGGCACCCATCCGGCGATCGCCGCCGGCACCCTGCCGGAATTCTCCGCCCAATTGGCTGACATCTTCCGCTCCTGATTCCGCGAGGGCGGGAGATCGGCGGCTCCCATCCAACGACAGGGATGGGGGAGGCATGCCTTGTCCCGCGCCCTCAGGCGGAGCCGCGTTTGCGGCGCAGCACGAATCCGATTCCCGCCAGGGCGGTCAGCAAGGCAGAGGACGGCTCGGGCACCGCGCTGCCGGTGTAAGCGTTGCCGGCGTAAAACAGGGTGCTGTCATACAAATATCTCGTGGTGGTCTTGTAATACGCGATTTTCTCGATGTTGGCCGGCAGGTTCGTTAGAAAGAACGCGTCGCCCACGGCGCCGAAGTAGGAGCCTGCCGGATGGGTGTTGCCGGAGTCCGGAACCACGTCCCAACGCCCGGTGTCCAGATCGAAGGTCGAATCCGCATCCCAGGTGATGCCCTGCCAGTTCACGTCGTAAGAGCCAAGGAAACTCGCCGATGAAACCGGGACGAGGTTTCCCGCGGAATCAAGAAACTGGATCACCGCATGGCCGGTCGAGGCCGTATTGGCGGACCGCCCGTCAAGATTCGAGAAGCCGATCACCGTGTCCGATGTCAGCGTGAAATCACTCAGGTCGATGAGAACCGACCAGGCGGGAATCGCGGAGATTTCGTTGTGGAAGAAACCGAACTGACCGGTGCCCGGAGAATTGTCGAATGGATACGCGGGATCGACGATCGAGTGAGGCGTGCCCGTTTCACCGAATACCGGATCGAACGAGGCGTTTGACTGGCTGGTCATCACGATTCGGTCGCCATTCGAGTAAAGGGCGGTTCCGTTGTTATCCCACGTGCCCCAGTCATAGGTCTGGGCGTGGAGGCAAGTCGCTGAAACCAAAGCTATGGCAGCGAGCCCGAAGCGGGGGGACTTTCGGTATTTCATCGGAATGTAGGGTGGGGGAACGATACACGTGCCGGGGGGACACGATTCGCCTGACAGGATACGGAAGGATCGCGGTGCGGCAAGAAGTAAGTGCTTCGGATTTCGAAGTTGTTAGGCAGTCCTGAACGCATGGAATCCCGGTGCTTTTCCGATGATTTGCGACTCCCTGCTTGCGGTGTCGGGAGAGTTCCTTCATCACCGGCCCATGAAACGAATGCTGAGCCTTTTGTTGTCGGTTCCCGTTGCCTCGTTTGCCATTGGGCATGGCCCGCTGGTCCACTGGAACCAGGATCCGGCGAAAGCCTGCCGTGTCATCTGGCTGGAGCGGGCCGGAGTGCCGGGAGTCGAGGGCAAATGGGCGCTCGGGGCCGCCGGTTTCGGTTATGGCGATGGCGACGACACCACGGTTCTCGGCGGCATGAAGGGCCGCTACACGACGGTGGCCATCCGGCGAATGGTGAAGGCTCCGGACGATCCGAATGCGGAACTGATCCTCAAGGTCAATTTTGATGACGGCTTCATCGCTTGGATCGGTGGCAAGGAAGTGGCCCGCCGCAATGTGGTGGAGTCGGATGGAAAACCCACCGCGGCCGGGACACGCGAGGCGGGCGCCTGGGTCGAGGTGAAGCTCGGCAGGGCGGACAAGGTGCTGGGGCCTGATGGCGCCGTGTTTGCCGTCCGTGGATTCAACCGGGGTCTGGATAGCTCGGACTTCACGCTACATCCCACCCTCTACGCGAAAGTGGGAGTGCGGGAGTGGCCGCTCGTTTCGCAGGGTGCCGCGTGGGAATATCTGGCCAATGCCGGGCCGGAGGCGGACTGGACAACGCGGGTGCTCGGACTCGACAAGAATCGGGGACAGACACCTGCTCCCGAGTATAAGGTGGAATACCGCGCCGGTGATTCGGCGAAATGGACGCAGGCGAGGACTTTTACCCGCCCCTTTGGGAAAACCATGCACCGGGTCGTCTCCTCGGAGCTTTCCGCGCTGCCTCACGACTCCGTGATCACCTTCCGTGTCACCACCGATGGCAAGGCGGGTGATTTCCGTTTCCGCACCCCGCCGGCACAGGCCGGGCCCATCACCTTCGTCACCGGCGGCGATCTCTATCACAGCCGCAAGCCGATGGATAAGATGAATCGCCAGGCAGGGCTCGAGGATCCGCTCTTCGCCCTCATCGGCGGCGATCTCGCCTATGCCAACGATGTTTCGCCCGACCGTTGGTTCGACTACTTCGATTCATGGGCCGAGCACGCCCGCACACCCGACGGACGGCTTGTGCCCAAGGTCATCGCCATCGGCAATCATGAGATTCTCGGTGCCGGCTATCATCCCAACGATGCTCCGGGACCGGAGGCGGCATCGCTTTTCTACAGCCTGTTTGATTTCCCGAACGGTGCGGATGCCACCCATGCCGTCGATTTCGGATCGTGGATCTCGTTTCTCATGCTCGACTCCGGGCACACCAAGACCATCGCCGCGCAAAACGATTGGCTGAGGCGCGCGCTTGAAGCCAGGCGCAAGGTTCCCAATCTCTTTGTCGCCTATCACCGCCCGGCATGGGGCTGCGGAGCCAAGGAGGATTCGGTGGAAATCCGCCGTGATTGGTGTCCCCTGTTCGAACAACACCGGGTCTCCGCCGTTTTCGAATACGACCACCACGTTTTCTGCCGCTCCCATCCCATCCGTGGAGGCAGGATCGATATGGAAAACGGCATTCCCTACCTCGGTGCGGGCGCCTGGAGCGTCGGTGTGCGCAAGATCGATCCCAAGGAACTGGCGAAGCGCCCCTGGGTCGCCGCGTCCGGTTCCGTGAACCACATCTATCGCATCGAAACCCGGGAGCATGGATACACGTCCATCGTCAAGGACATCGACGGCAAGGTGATCGACCGCATCGAGCGGGATTGGAAACGCCGGTAGGCCGGTGTGGTGCAAAGCCGGGAAAAGCCAACAAGGCGTGCAAGGGGGCCGATAAAGCGGGAATTGGCGCGGGGTAAGGCATGGGGAATGTCCGGCCCCGCCGGGTGGGATGATTTCCGGCTTCGGGAGATTCCCCATGGACTCCACCCGTGGGGGAAGGGTAGCCTCGGCCGTGCTTCCATGGTTTTCAGACAAGCGGTTTCCCCTCTACCTCGCGCCGATGGCGGGGGTTACGGACGTTATTTTCCGCGGCATCTGCAAGGAACTCGGAGCGGACGTGATGGTTACGGAGTTTGTGTCCGCCGAGGGCATCATGCAGGCGGATCACCGGACGCGGAAATACACCGAGTTCACTGAGGGCCAGAGACCGGTGGGCGTGCAGTTGTTCGGTGCCGATGGCAAACGCATGGGCGAGGCGGCCCGGAAAATCATCGACTGGAAGCGGCCGGATTTCATTGATATCAACTTCGGATGTCCCGTGAACAAGGTGGTGGCCCGCAATGGCGGATCGTCACTGCTGCGCGACTGCCCCGCGCTCGCATCGGTGGCACAGGGTGTGGTGGATGGAGTCGGCGGGCTGGTTCCGGTAACGTCCAAGATCCGCATTGGCTGGGACACCCAATCGATCAACGCGCCGGACGTGGCGAGGCTTCTTGAAGACTCGGGCATCGCGGCCATCGCCGTGCACGGACGCACCCGTGCGCAGGGATACGGTGGCGAGGCGGACTGGGAAGCGATCGATTCCGTGGCCCGCGCGGTGAGGGTTCCCGTGATCGGCAATGGCGATATCACCTGTGGGGCGGATGTGGCCAAACGGAGAAATGAAACCGCAGTCTCCGGCGTGATGATCGGCCGGGCGGCGATGCAGAGTCCGTGGGTGTTCCGCGAGGCCCGCCATTACCTGGATACGGGTATGGAGATGCAGGGGATTGACCTGTCGGAACGCTGGAACCTGGTGGTCCGGCACTGCCGGCTTGCGGTGGAGAGCCTGCGCCATGGCAGCGAGGTTCAGACGCTGACGGCGATGCGTTCGCGGCTGATGGCATACTGCAAGGGGTTTCCCGGTGCGCGCGAGTTGAGGCAGCGGCTTTGCCATGTCTCATCGGTGGCCGAGGTCGAGGATCTTGCGGCCCTTTCGATTTCCCGTGCGGAGATGATGGACTGAATGTGGATTCCGAAGTTGCATCCGTAGGACACGCAAGAGAACCACTGATTGAACTGCGGGCTAATTGCAGTGTTTCCATCCGCCAACGTTCGTCGGCCTCATCATTTGGCGGGGCTTTGGATCTGCCAGATGATATTCGTATCCGGTGGCAGGCAGATGGCCGCGGTGTGGGATGGGATCGATGGGTGATGAAGCCGTTCCACGCGCATGTCGGACGTTTTGATCCGGGGAGGAACGGATTCCATTTCAATCAGCGCGGGGCCCGGCCGCAGGCAAATGGTTTCAGGTGCGATGGACAAACCGGTTCCGATAGCCTTGAGAAGCGCTTCCTTGGCGGTCCAGAGATCCAGCAGGTGACGGTTGCGCACTTCGTCATCATCGGGCAGGCGCTCGATTTCCAGCGGGTGACAGAAGGTCGATTCGCAAGTGGCGAGTTCCCCGGCGCGATCGAGCGGCTCGATGTCGATTCCCACGGCGCCGTCGCTGGTCAGTGCGATGAGCGCGATGTCCCGGCAGTGGGAAAGGTTGAAATGAATGCCTTGGAAGGGTGGGGCGAGCAGGGGTTTTCCAAAGGAATTGGGTTCAAGAAGAATCTCCCGTGGGGACATGCCTGTCGCGGTGGAAAGGATCGAGCGCAGTGCGGCGCGTGCGGCGATCCAACGGACACGGTCGGCTTCAAAACGGAACGCGGATGCGCGAGCGAGTTCGTCCGCGGTCAGCAGTGCGCGGTCCCCGTCCGAACCGGCAAGACCGCGCACATGGATGATGACTTGGCCCGGAGTCATGGGGAGCCGGTGTTGATCTCGCGGTTGATCGCGCGTGCGAGTCCGC
Organism: uncultured Luteolibacter sp.; assembly: GCA_964554865.1. Lineage (GTDB taxonomy): Bacteria > Verrucomicrobiota > Verrucomicrobiia > Verrucomicrobiales > Akkermansiaceae > Luteolibacter. The sequence goes on from CAZKQK010000007.1 coordinate 30,963, forward strand.
GAGGGGTGGGGTTTTCGAGAATGGCGGAAAGAGGCAGACGGGGGCCGAACCCGTCGCTGATCATGGAGAAGAGACGCAGCGCGAGAAGCGAGTGGCCGCCTGTCTGAAACCAATCGTCGTCCGGATGCACATCCGTGCGGCCGAGCAGGTCGTTCCAAAGATCGATGAGTTTCCGGGTGGTGGCATCGACCTCTTCGGCCGGACGCGGGCAGGGGGCGGGGTCATCGAGACGGGATACATCCACCTTGCCGCTGGGGCCCAATGGAAACGAATCAACACGTCCGAGGTCCGCCGGGATCATGTGTGCGGGCAAGCGTTCCGCGAGAAAACGTTTGAATGATGTGGGATCGGGAGCGGTGGAGGCGTCTGACAATTTCACCCATGCGACGAGCCTTCTGGATTCGGGCCTGTCTCCGCGAAGTGCCACGCGGGCTTGGGACACGGCGGGGTGTGAGGCAAGCGCCGCTTCTATTTCCCCCAACTCCACGCGGAAGCCGCGGATTTTCACCTGGCCGTCACCACGCCCGAGGCATTCGAGGGTGCCGTCCGCGGACCATTTCGCGAGATCTCCCGTGGCGTAGGCGCGGAGCCTGTGGCCGCGGTGGTCTGTGATGGTGCGGAAGCGCGCCGATGTCATATCGGGGTCGTTCCAGTAGCCATCCGCCAGGCCGATTCCGGAAATCCAGAGTTCTCCGGTGACTCCGGGAGGCCTTGGCGATCCGTCGGGGCCGAGCACATGCACGCCGGTGTTCGCGATGGGTGCTCCTATTCCAACATCTCTCGCATCGGTCGGCACCCGCCAGCAGGTGGACCAGACGGTGGTTTCGGTGGGGCCGTAAAGGTTCCACAGTTGGCAGCCGAGCGGCGCGAGACGGCGCGCGAGGTCGGGTTCCATGGCCTCGCCGCCGCAAAGGATCTTGAGAGTGGGGGAGCCCCGCCAGCCGGAGTCGAGCAAGAGCCTCCAGGTGGCCGGAGTGGCCTGCATGACGGTGATGCCTCCGGTGCGGAGGCGTGTGGCGAGGGCCTCCGCGTCCGCCGCCTCTCCGGAGGGAGAGATCGTGACCGCGCCGCCGGTGACCAGCGGGAGGAACATTTCGAGCAGTGAGATGTCAAACGAAACGGTGGTCACGGCGAGCAGGCGGTCCGCCTCGGTGAAACCCGGCGTTTCCGCCATGGAGAGCAGGAAGTTCGCGAGCGCGCGGTGCCCGACCACCACGCCCTTGGGCCTGCCGGTTGATCCCGAGGTGTGGATGACATAGGCGGCGCGTGAGATATCAAATTCAGCTCCCGCGGTTTTATCCGGAGCCTCGCGGATGAGGTTTTCACAGATGATGGTGTCGGCACCTTCCGGCAGGAGGTCGAGACGGGACTCGGAAACAAGAACCTTGATCGGCGCCATGTCTTCGAGAATCGTCGCAAGGCGGGTCTTGGGATTCGAAGGATCGAGCGGCACATATGCGGCACCGCATTTCCATACGCCTAACAGAACCGCCGGAAGATTGCGGTCGCGGTCAGGCAGCACGGCCATGCGCATTCCCGGCCGGAGTCCGGCCTTTGCCAGGCCGGCTGCCACGCGGTCGGAAACTTCGCCGAGTGTCGCGTAGTCCATCCATCCGTCGGCATCGGCCACGGCGCGGCGCGACGGGTGGAGGGCGATGCGTCGCGCGATGAGTTCCGGAGTTGAGCTTGTTCCGAAGCCGGGCCTTTTCGGGCCATTTGTCCGGGCATCGAGGAAAGCGGCATCGTTGCCCGCGGGCACCGAGAGATCGGCGACGCTTCGTTCCGGCTGTCCGCAGATGCGCGCGAGCAGCGCAAGGTGGCGGTCGAGCATCGTGGCGATGGTTTCCGGCAGGAAGAGATCGGTGCGGTATTCGATGGCGAGTTGCTGGTGGTCGGAGAACGCGTTGAGCAGCAGGCTGAGATCGAACTGGGTGCCGCCGCGGTGGATGTTTCCGGGACGGCATGTGACGCCTCCGGGCCAACGTTCCGCGATGGGCATTTCCTGGTGGTCGAACATCACCTGCGCGATCGGCGCGTGATCGGCACTGCGCCCCGCCTTCAGTTCCGCGACGATCCGCTCGAAAGGGGCATCCTGGTTGTCGAGCATGGCGAGGCCCTCCCCGCGCACCCGGTCCAGCAGGCTTGAGAAACTCTCGCCGCCATCGAGTCCGATGCGGAAGGGGAGGGTGTTGACGAGGGTGCCAACCACGCCGCCGGTGCCGGGAAGGTGGCGGTTTGCGACGGGGATGGCGCTCACGAGATCGTCGCCCGCGCCGTGTTGGCGCAGGAGCACGACAAACGCCGCGAGATGCACCATGAAGGGTGTCGCGTGATGTTGTGCGGCAAGCCGGGATATCGCATCACACAGCTCTTGTGGCAGCGTCTCCGTTTCAATCGAGCCCTTGAAGGACGGCTTGGCCGGGCGGGAAAAATCCAACGGCAAATCGATGGTCCCGCTGTGGCCGGCGAGTTTGTCCTTCCACCATGCGATCTGGTCATCGGCTCCGCCACCGTCTATCCACGCGCGATGCCGGGCGGCATGGGCGCGGAAGTCCGGGGCGTCCCGCCCGTGCTCGATGGGTTTGTCTTCAAGAGCCAGGAGATAACCGTGGGCAAGTTCGCGGGCGAGAATGCGCATGGACCATCCGTCCATGGCCACGTGATGGGCGCAAAACCCCATCAGGTGCCTGTCCGGGCCGATGCGGGCGATCATCGCCCGCGCCGGCGGCTCTTGCGAGAGACGGAAAGGCTTTCGCGCGAAGTCCCTCAGGCGCGTCTCCGGATCTTCGCAATTCCCGGAAACGAGCGGCGGGGGCCGATCATCGTTATCGATCCACGATGATGCCACGCCATCGAGCATTCCGTGGCGGCTGCGCAGCATGTCGTGCCGCCCGACCGCCGCGTCAAAGGCCTTGCCGAGCGCGGCCACATCAAGGGGGCCTTCGAACTCGACCGTTCCAAAAACATGATAAGCCGGGCTGTCGGGATCGAACTCGTGCAGCAACCACATCCGTTCCTGGGAATGGGTGATCGCGCGGCCCGTGGATGGCAGCGAGGTCCAGAGCCCGTCGGTGGACGAGGATGCCACCAATTCGGAAATCTCTCCAAAACCGCGGGCGGACATCAGTCGCGACAAAGGAATCCGGACGCCGGTGAGTTCCTCGATGCGGGCCCGCAGCCGGGCGATATCGAGCGATCCGAAACCAAGCGCCAGCAAGTCGTCCGCGTGTGTGATGGCGGCGTTTCCCGAAACGTGTCTCGCCGCCTCGATTACCGCGTGGTGAACGGTGACATCCGGTTTGCAGGCGGGCGCCTGATCGTCCAGTTCGATTCTTAAATGGCCGCCGAGCCATGCCTCGCGGCAGGCGGAGCGGCGGATCTTTCCGCTGGTGGTGCGCGGTATCGCACCGGGCCGCACCACGATGCATCGATTGAGTGAAACTCCGGCCGATTTGGCGACGGCCTCGCGGACCCGCGAGCGGATTTTGGTTAGATCATCGCCGCGCGGAGCCTCGATGACCAGAATGGCGGACTCGCGCCGGCCGTCGTCGGTGGCGAATGCGGCCGCGGCGAGAACACCGGTGACGAGCGCCGCGCCCTCGATGTCCTCGGGCGCGATGTTGACGCCATCGATGATCAGCAGATCCTTGATCCTTCCGGCGACAAACAGGCGTCCGTCATCGATCAAACCGAGATCGCCGGTTTTCAGCCCGTATCCGTCGCCGGGAAAAGCCGTGCGGGTTTCCTGATCACGGCGCCAGTAACCGGATGCGACCACCGGAGCGGCGATGCGGATCTCGCCGGTTTGTCCGTCGGGGAGAGGAGCGCCTGTTTCCGGATCACAGATGTGCAGTGAAACATCACCGAGGGGTTTGCCGCAGGAAACGAGTTTGCCGGCGCCGGGATGACGGATCGTTTCGTAGCGTCTCCCGGCGGCGTGCGCGGTCACGATGAGGGTGGATTCGGCGAGTCCGTAACCGGGCAGAAAAGCCTCCTTGCGGAAACCGCAGGGGGCGAAGCGTTCGGCGAAGCGTTCCAGAGTCTCCGGCCGGATGCGCTCGGCTCCGCATGGAGCGGCTTTCCAACAGGACAGGTCGAGCGATGCGAGGTCATCGTCGGTGACCGAACGCAGGCACGTTTCGAAAGCGAAATTCGGGCCGCCGCTCATTTCCGCACGATGGTTGGAAATGGCGCGCAGCCATCGCAGCGGGCGTCCGGTGAACTGTTCCGGGCTCATCCAAAACAAGGGGATGCCGGCTTCGAATGCGAACAGGATTTTCAGAACCAGGCCCATGTCATGGTATGGCGGAAGCCAACTGAGGACCGAGCGGATTTCCAGATCCCGATAGATCGAAAGCGAACGGTAATGCGCCCTCAGGTTCGCATGGCTGATCATCACGCCCTTGGGTGAGGAGGTGGAACCCGAGGTGTATTGAAGCAGGCATGGCAGGTCATCGTTTCCGGCGATGCCATCGTGCTCCGGGGCATCTGCGAGCAGGGCGGCGGAAACGGTGGCGATGCCCATGGCCGATGGGTTTTCACCGGCGGTGATGGCCAGGGTGGCTCCGCTGTCGCGCGCCACCGCTTCGAAGCGCTGGCGGTGGCGGCTCCCACGAGGGGGATAAACCGGCACCGCGATGGCCCCGGCCCGCCAGCAGGCGAACAGGCATTCGACAAAACCCGGCCCCGGAGGTTCTGCTAACAGAACCGGTTTGCCCGCCATTCCGCGGGCCAGCAAGCCTCCCGCGATGCGCCGGGAGTTTGCCGCGAGTTGTCCCGGAGTCAGTGTGTCCGAGATCGCTCCGTCATCCGTGAGAGTACGCAGGATAACCTTGTCCGCATGATTCTCCGCACGGTGATCCAGCAGATGGTGCAATGCCGCGGGCTTGTTCTCATTCCGATGGATCACTGTTTTCTGCTGGGCTTGGTGGATGCCGGCCATGAACAATCTCAGGACGGCTGTCGGCTGCGGCGCAGGAGCAGGCCTGCCAGCGCGGTGCCCGCGAGCAGCGGTGCCGCGGGTTCGGGGACGGCGACGTACGGGCCATAGCCCGCGGTGTTGCCGCCGATGAGACTCAGGTCGCCGTCAAACGCGGCGAAGACACCGTTGTTTCCCGCCGGATTGTTGGTGCTGGTGGTGGAGAACATGTCGAAGCGGATCTGCGAGGTGTTTTGATAGTATGCGATGAAACTGCCCTCGGGACCGGTTTCCGATAGATTGACTCCGGGCGCCTCGAAGAGCTGCGAGGAGCCTTCGAACAGTGATGTGATACCGCTGCCATCACGAATTCGATAGCCGGCGAATCCATCGGACATGTAGGTGCGGATGAGTTCGGATTGGCCGGGCTCGCCATCGAAGTCATAAATCAGGAATCCGACCTCGGACAGCACGGTGGAGGTGGTGAAAGTGCCGTCACCGACGAAGAACGAGATGGTGTAGGCCATGCCGCCGGTGGAGAAACGCTCGGCATCCGGGTTGAGCGGATCCGGTGGATCGAACCATCCGTCGTGCCGGTAATAGACGCCGAGATCGCCGTCCGGTTCTCCCGCGGCCGAGTTGTAGTCAGGTATCCAGCCGACGAAATTGTAGTTTCCGGCGGTTCCGATCACGGAAACGCGGGCGTCGATGGCTTGGCCGTTCTGGGTGGTCACGTTGCGGAAATCGAAGGTCGGGCCGCTGTAGTATTCCGGACCGAGGGTCGAGTTATTCGGATTGATCGCGTTGACGGCCTGGACGTTCTGGCTGAAGTCGAGTGGCAGGATATTTTGCGCCACGGCCGGGAAGCCATGGAGGCAAGCGATCAGGACCGCGGTCGCTAGGGGGGGGCGAGTCATGGTTTCGGGGGGATTCAGGAGTTGCCGCGGGCCGGTCGTTTGAGCGCTTTGGTGAGGGCCGAGGCGAGTGATTCGACGTTTTCCGGCGCGAAAAGCTCCAGATGATGGCCTGAAACGGAGATGATGTCCAGCCCGGAAGCCGCGAGGGCGGACCAGCCGTAGTCGGAGGGGCGCTCAACCTTGTCGTTGGTATGGGAGCTTTTGAACAGGGTGATGCGCCCCGGGAAGGTATCGGGCCTGTATTCCTGCATGGCGCGCCAGTTTTCCTCGCGCACCTGCACCCGGCGGATGTCGCTGTATGCCTCGGCGGGACCGGAAGAACGGGCTTCGCGGATTTCAGCCTTGATCGCGCGGTGGGTGTGGATGCCCGCGCCGATCCGGTTCTTCAACAGGCCGATTCGCGCGAGCAGCGGTTCGTCTCCATGTTCCTGCCAGAACACCCGGAAGCGTTCGAACGGGCTGTAGGCGCGCGATGGGGCCGCGGGGTTGTGGGTATCGAACATTCCGAGAAATGAAACCTGCTCGCCGATGGCGGTGAGTTGGCAGGCGATCTCGTGGGCGACCACGCCGCCGAACGAGTATCCGGCGAGGCGGTAGGGGCCTTGTGGACGGGCCTTGCGGATGATTTCGAGATAGGAGGCGGCGGTTTCGCCGATCGAGCGGCGGGCGATTTCCCCCGAGCGGCCGAGTTCGAGGGATTCGATGGCGTGGACGGGCAGACTCTTCGGCAGTTTTTCGGCAAGGCTGCGGTAGAAAAGCACGCCGCCATCACCGCCATGGATGCAGAAAAGCGGAGACTCACCGGCGCCCTCGGCGAGGGTGACCACGTTTCCCACCGTGTTGTCATCCTGGCGCGGCAGCGGTTTGGCCGCGGGTTGCGCGGGCATGGCGGCTTGCGGATCCCCGAAGAGGGTGGCGAGCCCGGCGATGGTCGGGTGTTGGAGCAGTGTGGCGAGCGGAAGGCTGCGGCCAAACTCGCGGTTGATTCTCGAAAACATCCGCAGCGCCATGAGCGAATGGCCGCCGAGTGCGAAGAAGTCGTCGTGACGGCCCGGTTCGGGAATGCCTAACAGCTCGCTCCATACGGCCGCGAGCCGTTTTTCGACGCCGGGGCGCGGCGCTTCCCTCGGGACGTCCGCCGCAGGGATCCGTTGGCCGGGTTCCGGCAAGGCGCGGAGGTCGATCTTGCCATTCGCGTTGAGTGGGAACGAGGGGATCACGGCGATGGCGTCCGGATGCATGAACGGAGGCAGCCTTTCCGCGAGATGGGCTGTTAGACCGGATGTTTCCGGAGTCGCTCCGGCAGCCGGGATGACCCACGCGATGATGCGTTTGGATTCCGCCCCATCACCCCGGACGGCGGCCCGGCACTGGAGCACCTGGGGATGTTCAGCAAGCACCGACTCGATCTCGCCAAGTTCGATGCGGAAACCGCGGACCTTCACCTGTTGATCGCCGCGGCCAAGAAACTCGATGGTGCCGTCCGGATTCCATCGGCAGCGGTCGCCGGTGCGGTAAAGCCGGCCGAAGTCCGGGTGATCGATGAATTTCCCCGAAGTGAGGTCAGGCGCGTTCTGATAGCCGATGGCCAGTCCGTCGCCGCCGGTCATCAGTTCGCCGGGGATGCCCACCGGCACCGGGCGAAGCAGTTCATCCAGGATATGGACGGTGGTGTTGGCGATGGGGCGTCCGATGGGGATGGAAGGGCGTTCGAGATCGGCCGCGACGATGTCGTGACAGGTGGTGAAGGTGGTGTTTTCCGTGGGTCCGTAGCCATTGACCAGCCGGGTGCCGGGAAGCGCCTCAAGCGCCTTGCGGATGTGGGCGGGCGAGAGCACGTCGCCACCCGCAAGCAGGTTGCGCAGGCCCTTGAGGGAGTCCGCGTGCTCGTCGATCATGAGTTGGAACAATCCGGAGGTGAGCCAGAGGGTGGTGACACCCTTGTCGCGGACGGCGGCGGCGATCGATTCGAGGCCGGGACCATCGGGAAGGAGAATGAGTTTTCCACCGTTGAGCAGCGCGCCCCAGATTTCGAGGAGCGAGGCGTCGAATGAGGCGGGGGCGGCCTGGAGAAACACATCGGTCTCGCCGATGCGGATGAAGCCGTTGTTTCTAACAAGTCTCACCGTTCCGCGGTGGGCCAACAGAACGCCTTTCGGCCGGCCGGTGGAGCCGGAGGTGAACAGCAGGTGGGACGGGTGGCCCGCAGTGACCGGCACTTCCGGCAATTCGACCGCAACGGCGGATTGCGTGACGGCGGGAATCCGATAGAGCCGGTCTTTCCACGTGGGCGGGAAGGCGTTTCCACAATCGCCGGCGACGAGTGCCACGGCGGCCCGGCATTCGTCCAGGAGCATGGAGAGCCTTTCGGGCGGGTAGGAGGGATCGATGGGAACGCAGCAGCCGCCGGCGAGAAGAATGCCGATGAAACCGGCGATCATTTCGGCCCCCGGCGGGGTGCTGATGGCCACGGGTTCGCCGGGTTTCACTCCCGCTTCGAGCAGGGTGGCGGCGATGCGGGTGGCGTTGGCGTGAAGCTGGCGGTAGGTGAGGCGGGCGTCACCACACTCGATGGCGCGGCGTTCGGGGAAACGGTTGACGGTTTCGGCGAACAGACCGCCGATGGTGGCTTGGCGAGGATAATCGCGGCGGCGGCCGGACCAGTCATGGACGAGTTGTTGGCGCTCGTCATCTGTTAGAACGACAAGATCCTCGATGCGCTTTTCCGGGTGTTCCGCGATGTCTTCAAGCAGGCGCTTGTAGTGGCCGAGCATGCGTTCGGCGGACTGGCGGGTGAAAAGATCGGTGCTGTAGTCGCAGGACGCGCGCCATCCCTCCTTGCGCTCGACCATGAAGAAGTGGAGATCGAAGATCGTGCCGGGCGAGCGCGAGGGGATGGGGGTGAGGGTGACACCGCCAAAGGTGCCGGCCCGGGCGAAGGAGCGGTGATGGTTGAAATTGATCTGGAAGAGCGGATTGCGGCCTTGGTCGCGCTCCGGTCGCAGTTCGCGCACGAGGCACTCGAAGGGGAGTTCCTGATTGGCCAGGGCTTCAAGCGCGGTCTCGCGGACCTGGCCGGCGAACTCGGAGAGCTCCGGGTTTCCGGAGAGATCGCAGCGGAGGATGAGCGAGTTGATGAAGACCCCGATGAGCGGCTCCAACTCGCCGCGGGTGCGTCCGGTCACGGGAGTGCCGACGGCGACATCCAGCGCTCCGGTATAGCGGCGCAGCAGGATCATGTAGGCGGCGGACTGGAGGTGGAAAAGCGTGCAGCCGTTGCGCGCGGCGATGGCGTGGAGTTTGTCCGTCAGCTCCTTGGGAAGCAGGGTGGAGATGATTTCGCCCTTCCACGACTTCACGGGCGGGCGCGGGAAGTCGGTGGGCAGGTCGAGTTCGGTCATGCCGTCCAGCCGCTTTTTCCAATAGGCGAGCTGTTGTTTCATCTCCGGACCTTCGAGGAAGTCCTTCTGCCACACGCTGTAGTCTCCGTATTGGATGGGCAGCGGGTCGAGCGGGCAGGGTTTGCCCTCCGAGTACGCCTGATAGATCGCGGCCAGCTCGCGGGTGAAAACCGTCATCGACATGCCGTCGAAAATGGCATGGTGGACGGAAACATGCAGGATGTGCGAGTCCTCGGCGAGCCTGATCAGCTCGGCACGGATCAGCGGGCCGGAGGATAGCCTGAAACCGCGCCGGGCCTCGATGGTGCCGAGGCGGTCGGCTTCCTCCCCGATGCGGCCCGGCGGCAGGTGGCCGATGTCGATGACGCGCAGGTTTAGTGCGAGCGAGGGGGCGACGACCTGGAGGAGTTCGCCCTTGTCTTCGGCGAAGGTGCTGCGGAGCGCCTCGTGGCGGTCGATGATCGTGTTGATGGCCCGCTCAAGAAGTGAGACATCGAGCGGACCTTCGAGCTTGAAGCGGAGAGGCACGTTGAACGCGGTGACCTCGCCCTGGAGCAGCTCGAGATACCAGAACGTCTGCTGGGCGACCGATGCGGGAAACGCGAGCACGCCCGGACCATCCGCGGGGGCGGGCGGGTGGCTCGGTGTTTCCTGCGCGGGCTTCATGGGTTCAGAGATTGCGGCGGTAGGCATCGCGGTTCACACGTTGGATTCCCGGTGATTCGGGTTTGGTTTCCGGTTTGGAGGATTCCGCGGCCAGCGCGGCGATGGTCCGCAGGCGGAACACCTGGGCGGGAGTGATGGCTATTCCGGCGCGCGCGGCGCGGGTGGTGATCTGGAAGATCAGAATCGAATCTCCGCCGAGTGAGAAGATATCATCTCCGGTGCCTATGGAGTCATTTCCAAGCACCTGTTTCCAGATGTCGAGAAGCGTGGACTCCGTGGAGTTCGCGGGGCCGGTGATGATGCGGGCTTCGGCTTCGTCGGACCGGCTTTTCGGCTCTGGAAGCGCCTTGCGGTCGATCTTGCCGTTCGGTGTGAGAGGAAAGGAGTCCAGCACCATGATCGATGATGGGATCATGTATTCGGGCAAACGGGTTGCGAGGTCGCGCCTGAGTTCGGCGATCAGTTCCTTGTGGTCGGATTTCTCCGAAACATGCGGGACATTTGCGAACGACCCGGCAGACGAGGCGATTTCGGAATCCGGCCACTCGGGCGGCGCCGGATCGGCAAGCGGAAGGAAAACCGCGTCCAGCAGGCCGGAGGTGCCGTCGCCGGACCAACGGACGTGCGCGCGGTAACCGGTCATGGCGGCGATGGCGAAGAGGGCTTCGGCTGTGACGGAGTTGGCCGGTATCTGTGGCATTGGAGGGACCGGCGCATCATCGGTTGCGGTGTCCAGGCTCCTGCGGAACGATAACGGTGCGGCCAGGCGCGCGTCGGGAATATTGGTTAGATGGATGGCAGGCTGGCCTTCCATCAGCATGGCCTCGAGTTGTTCCATGTTGAGATTCCGCCACTCGGTGGCGGGAGGAAGCTCGCGCGAGGCGGGTTTTTCCCCGGATGTCAGGATGACATCGTAGTGATAGGCCGTGGTTTCATTCACAAGCGAGCCGCGCCTGAGGATGGTGTCCACGCGGCTGATGCCAGGGATGGACTTGCGCCGGATTTCAAACCAGGCGGGATCAAGCGAGAGTTCGGTTTCCCGGGCGAGGCGCTGGGCGGCAAGCGCCCGCAGTTCGCCGGCGGTGGTTCCCGCAGGCGCGTGCCCGCGGATGGCATTGGCATGGAAGGTGGCGAGCAGGGAATGGCTTTGGATGTCCCCCAGATAGATGTGACCGCCGGGTTTCAGGGTGCGGGCCGCTCCCTGAAGCACCTTGAGAAGATATCCGGCATCCGGAAAATACTGGGCCACCGAGTTGATGATGACGGTGTCGAAGTATCCTTCCGGGATATCCGAGAAATCATCGGCGGGGCGATGGAAAAGCCGAACCTGTGGCGGGGTGTTCCGCTGGCCGAGCGCGTCGATGGCCACTTTTGATATGTCGGCGGCCCAGTAGCACTCGGAGTCGGCGGCGAGTTTGGCGAGCAACTGGCCGGTGCCGCAGCCGATTTCCAGCATGCGCCCGCCGCCGATCTGGCGGATGCGGTCCACAGTGGTATCGATCCACTCGGTGACCTGCGCGTCGAGGTTTTCGACACCCGCCCATCCGGCGATGACGGAATCGAGGCGGTCTAGTTTCCCGGTGCCGGTCTGGTCGATGGCGGACTTGTAGAGCAGATCCCACTGGTCTTTCCAGATGGCGGTGCCGTCCGCATCGGCGCCGGGAGCCGATGCGGTGGTGACATAGGCCGCGAGTTTTCCGTTGGTGACGTGGGCAAGCGCCTTGGCGATGGCGGGGTGGCTTTCGAGACGGGTCTCGATTTCGCCGAGTTCGATGCGGTAGCCCCTCAGCTTGACCTGGTGGTCGAGGCGGCCGAGGAACTGGATGTCGCCGTTTTCGAAGAAGCGGGCGCGGTCGCCGGTGCGGTAAAGGCGGCCGAATTGCGGGTGATCGATGAACCTCTCCGCGGTGAGGGCCGGCTGGTTGAGATAACCGCGCGCCAGGCCCGCGCCGCCTAACAGGAGTTCGCCGGCCACACCGGGCGGCAGGAGTTTGCCATGCCCGTTGACGATGTAGGCGCGGGTGTTGGATATCGGTTTGCCGATGCTCGCGCGTCCTCCGGGCTGGCGCCGTGTGAATGTGGAGTAGGTGGTGTCTTCCGAAGGTCCGTAGAGGTCGTAAACCTTCACGCCCGGGATGGTTTCATGAATGCGATCCGCCAGCGCCTCGGTGAGTGACTCGCCTGCGAGGTTGACGACTTTCACGCCCGCCGGGAGGAGTCCGGCGTCCAGCAGTTCGGTGATTGCGGATGGGACGGTGTTGATGAGCGTGATGGCAGTGCGATGCGGATGGTCACGGAGGTCGAGCGCGTTTTCCGCCATCACCAGCGATCCGCCGGCGGCGAGGGTGACGAACATCTCGTAGATCGACAGGTCGAAACAGATCGAGGTGGAAAACAGCACGCCGGCGAGTTCCTCCGGCCGGTAGGTTTCAATCGCCCAGCCGATCAGCGCGATGGCATTGCGGTGCTCGATCGCCACGCCTTTCGGCCGGCCTGTGGAGCCGGAGGTGTAGATGACATAGGCAAGATCCTGCGGCTGTGTTTTGGAGTCGGACCGGTCTGCCGAGAAGTCCAGTGCGTCGTCGATGAAGAAGAGACGGGATGGGGTTTCCGCCGGCAGGGATGGGGCCAGTGATCTTTGGGTGAGCAGCAGCGGTGCGGCGGCGTCCCTCAGGATGTAGTCGATGCGGTCCTTGGGATATTTCGGATCGATGGGCACATAGGCCCCGCCCGCCTTGAGGACGGCGAGGATGGCGATGAGCAGTTCCGGCCGGCGTTCGGCGCAGATTCCGACAAGGGTTTCGCGGGTCACACCTTGGGTGATAAGATCACGGGCGAGGGAGTTCGCGTGGCGGTCCAGCTCGCGGTAGGTGAGTGTCCTTACACCGGCTCGCAGGGCCACGGCGTCCGGTTGCAGATCCGCTTGTTTCTCAAAAAAGCCATGGATGGACGGCATGTCGGGCACCGGAGCGCCGGTGGCATTCCATGCGGCGAGTTTGCCGCGGTCCTCGGCGGAAAGCAGTTCGAGGTCGCGAAGAGTCGCCGTGCCGTCGGCAACGGCTGCGGAGATGAGTTGTTCGAACGCGTCGAGCCAGCCAAGAATGGTGGCGCTGTCGTGGAGGTCGGTGTTGTATTCGCACTCGACGACGAGGCGCTCGTCGGTTTGGACGAGATTGAAAAACAGGTCGAAGTTCACGAACTGTTTGGCATTCGTTTCAACATCGAAGCGGAGACCGTCGAAGCGGATTTGGTCGAGGCCGTTCTTGTCGATGTTGAAGATCACCGAGACGAGGGGCACGCGGCTTGTGTCGCGCGGGAGTTTGAGCTTTGCGAGCAGGCTGCCGAAGGTGTGGTTCTGGTGATCGTAGGCTTCGAGAACCTGTTCGCGGACTTCGGCGGCGAAGGATTGGAACGGGCTGCCGGCCGCGGGCTTGAGACGAAGCGGCAGGAAGTTGAGGCAGTGGCCGACGAGTTCGTCGCGGCCGATGCGGGTCTGGCCCGCGGCGGGAACGCCGATGACAACATCTTCCTGGCCGGTGATGCGGTGCAGCAGGGTGGCGAAGGATGCGAGCAGTGTGGCGAAGAGTGTGCCGCCGAGTTTCGGGGAGGCCTGCTTGAGTTTGGCAAAGAGGTCCGGACCGATGGTGATGTGTTCCATCGAGCCGCGATAGGTTTTCACCGGCGGGCGCGGCCGGTCGGTGGGCAGATCGAGAACCGGAGTTCCATCGGAGAAACGGCTGACCCAGTGGTTTTCGGCGTCGATGACTTCCTGGCTCTCGCGGTTTTCCACTTCCAGGCGGGCGTAGTTGGCAAAGGACATGGCTGGTTTGATTCTCGGGAGTTTGCCGTGTTTCCTCGCGTTGTAGGCGGTGGCGAGTTCGGCCATGATCATTCCGAAAGACCACCCGTCGCATACCATGTGGTGGGCGGTGAGGATCAGTTCGTGACGCACCTCGGAGAGCCGGACAAGCCCGAAGCGGACGAGCGGGCCGTTGGTGAGGTCGAAGGGAATCGACGCCTCGGCCTTCTTGATGAGTGAGAGCGGAAGCAGGGCGGAGGGTGAATCCGGATCCAGGCTGGAGAAGTCATGCTCAATGACTTCCACCGTTTTGCCCGGAGGATGGAAATGCTGGGCGCTTCCATCCTGTGAGAAGGTGCTGCGCAAGGCAGGATGGCGGGTGATGATGTCGTGAAGCGCGGCCTTGAGCGCCGGCTTGTCGAGGCTGCCGGTGAAGCGGATGATGTTGGACTCGTTGAAGGCGCAGTTCGCCTCGTCGCCCATCAGCACGGCGTGGAAGATCTCGCGCTGGGCCTCGGTGGTGGGCGCGCTGTCGAAGCGCGGGTAAGCGGCGGGCGGGACGTGTGACGGGTCGGAAGACGCGGGAAGGAAGCCGGCGTCCTGCATTTCCCTGACCGAATCGACGAAGGCCCGGATGACGTGATCGAAATCCCCGTCGGTGTGGGCGGTGGTGAAATAGAGCGGTCTGCCTTCCCATACATGGACTCCCTTTTCGCGAAGATAATACCAAAGCAGGCTCGCGTGTTTCAGATCCGGAGCATGTTCGATGACCGCGTGGGCGCTGAAGTGCGGGATGCGGATCGGCACGCCGATGGCCGCGAAATGGGTGTTGAGCGTGCGGCAGAGGCGGGCGACGCGTTCCTCCATGTCGATCTGGAGGCGCGGGCCTTCGCCCATGAGGTGTTCCACGACGCGCCATGCGGCGGCCATGGCGAGCGGGTGCCGGACAAAGGTGCCGGCGAAGAAGGTGACACCCACTTCGGGGAAACTGTCGTCTCCGTAGCTCCACATGCCGCCATCCAGCGCATCCATGTATTCGCGTTTTCCGGCGAGCACGCCGATGGGCATGCCGCCGCCGATGACCTTGCCGTAGGTGGCGAGGTCGGCCTCGACGCCGAAGTATTCCTGCGCGCCTCCCGGGGCGCAGCGGAAACCGGTGACCACTTCATCGAAGATGAGCGCGGTGCCGGACTTCGCGGTGATCTCGCGCACTTCGTGCATGAACTGGCGTGGTTGCAGGCCGGGTGCCCGGCTTTGCACCGGCTCGACCATGACCGCGGCGAGTTCGTGGGCGTGTGCGCGGAGGATTTCCAGCGAGGCGGGGTCCGCGTAATCGAGCACCAGCATGTTTTCCACCAGCGATTGCGGGATGCCGGGAGCGATCGGCTGCGCCTTGTAAACGCCATCGACCCATGAGCCGCGGACGAGCACCTCTTCGAACATGCCGTGGTAGTCGCCGGTGAAGTAGGCGATGCGGTCGCGGCCGGTGATGGTGCGTGCGAGTCTCATGGCCGCCATCACCGCTTCCGAGCCGGTGTTGCAGAAGGTGGCGCGATCCATGCGGGTGAGATCGCAGATGGCCTTGGCGAGCTTTCCGGCGATGGCGGACTGCGGGCCGATCTCGATGCCGGTTTGCAGCTGCTGGGAGATCGCGTCTGTTAGCCATGCGGGCGAGTGTCCGAAGAAATAGGTGCCGAAGCCCATCGTGATATCGACGTATTCGTTGCCGTCGATGTCCCAGATGCGCGCGTCGCGGCTCCGGGATGAGACGATGGGATAGACCATCTCCTTCCATGCGGACTTGAATCCGGCAACGGCGCGCGGGTCGGCGAAATGCGGGCGATGCCCGGCGGTGTGGGCCTTGGAGCCCTTGGTCTTCGCCGTATAGCGTGCGACCAGTGATTCCAGTGCTTTTGCCTGGTTCTCCGTGAGCCCGCCGCGCCCGCCTTTTCCGATGGGCTTGTATGGCCCGAAACGCGTGCCTGTGGCGGTGGTCCGGTTGAGATGTGCGGGCCAACGCACCGGCTCAAGGCCGCCGGACGGTGCGGTGGAGGGTGGCGTTTGTCCGGCGAGCATTGCCTGCATGATCCGCATGTTGCTCGCGAGCAATTGCTCAAGCGTGCCGCCGGCGGCCGGAATCGCGGTCGGCGCCGCTGGCGCGCCGGGGGCTGGCAACGCGCTGGCAGGCATATTGGCGTCGAGATGTCGCGCCAATGCGTCAACCGATCCAAGATCCCCCAGCATTTGCCTGAAGGTTACCCTCACTCCGAAGCGGGAAAGGATGGCCTGGCTTGCCTGGGTGAGGAAGAGTGAATCGAAACCGAGTTCGGTGAACGTGGCCTTGTCATCGCTCACGGCGAGACCCGAGAGTTCCATCACGAGGCCGCGAAGTCTTGTTTGAATGTCTGGCAGGCGGTTTGCGGTGCTCATAACGGGGGGCTGGAGGAGCGCGGGAGTCGGAGCGCTTTCGACGGTGGCGGCAGATGGAGCGGAAACCGCGGCCGACACAGTGGATCCGGAGTTGTCGATCCAGTGGCTCTTGCGCTCGAAAGGATAAGTGGGGAGGTGGAGCTTGTTCCGTTTAAGGTTGCCGAAATGAACGGACCAATCGATGCCGACACCGTTTTTCCAAAGCTCGCCGACTGCTGTTAGATAGTCTTCCATGTCGTTTCCAGAGGTCGGCAGTGAGGTGACGACTTTCGCATCGCCCTTTCCGGGATGTTGGCGGGCGAATTGGGAGAGCGCCTGTCCGGGGCCGACCTCGAGCAAGACGAGATTGTCCACGCGAAAGGCTTTTTCCAGCGCTTCGCTGAACCGGACGGTGTTCCGGAGCTGGCGGGACCAGTAGGCGGGATCGGCAAGCGTTTCCGCATCGATCTCCTGGCCGGTGCAGGTGGAAATCCACGGGATGGCAGGCGGGTTTGCCGGCAGCATTGCGGCTTCGGCGGTGAATGCGTCCAGCATGGGTTCCATCATCGATGAATGGAATCCGTGCGACGTATTGAGAATGCGGCATTGGATTCCCGAAGTCTCCAACGTCTTCCGATAAGTTGATATCGCTTCGCGGGTTCCGGACACGGTGCACAGGTTCGGGCTATTGACCGCCGCCAGATCAATGCCCGGAGGCAGGGTGAGATCGTCCGCGCCCTTGCGAATGGCGAGCATGCCTCCGGAAGGGAGTTCCCGCATCATGCGGGCGCGGATCGCCAGCAACCGGAGCGCGTATTCGAGCTTGAACGTGCCGGCCAGCACCGCCGCGACATACTCGCCGATGCTGTGACCGATCAGTAGCGAAGGTTCGACTCCGCGGGAGATCCACAGTTTCGCGAGGCCGTACTCGACCGCGAAGACGCAGGGTTGGGTGATGGCTGTGCGATGAATGTCGGTTTCCGCCGCCTGGCGCTCGTGATCCGACGGGAAGAGCGTCGAGCGGATATCATGCTGGATCAGCGGGCGCAGGAGCAACGCGCATTCATCAACCGCCGCGCGGAAAACCGGTTCCGAATCATATATGGCCCGGCCCATGTCAACATACTGCGAGCCTTGGCCGGGAAACACGAAGGCTATGCGAGGGCTCTTGGCGGTCGCGGTCAAATGCCGCGTTTCCGCCCGCAGTTTGGTGACCGCTTCCTCAATTGTCTTGGCGACCACGGTGTTGCGGCATGCAAAAGCCCGCCGCCCGGTTGCCAGGGTGTGGGAAACGTCGGCCAGATCCTCCGGCTGCGATTCAAGACGGGACGCGAGGCGCAACGCGGCTTTCCTAACAGCTTCCGGCGATCTCGCGGAAAGCACGAGGAGATGCGGGCCGCGGGACGGGGCGGACTGTTCCGTTTGCGGGGCTTCCTCCATCACCACATGGGCATTGGTGCCGCCAACACCGAAGGCGCTGACACCGGCGATGCGCGGTTGCGCGCCGGACGGCCACTCCGTTTCGCGGTCCACGGGGCGGAACGGGCTGTTGGCAAAATCGATCCGCGGGTTTGGCTCTTTGAAATGCAGGAGGGCTGGAATTCTGCCGTGCCTTAACTGCTGGATCGTCTTGATCACGCCGGTGACACCGGCGGCGCAGTCGAGGTGCCCGATGTGGGTTTTGCCGGTGCCTATGGCGCAATAGCCGTTGCCGGTCGCCCCTCCTTCGCGGAATGCCTTGGTAAGGGCGGCGATTTCAATCGGATCACCCAGAGGCGTGCCGGTGCCATGGGCCTCGATGTATGAAACCTCCGAGGGGCTCACACCTGCCGATGCCTGTGCGAGGGCGACGACGTCCGCCTGCGCATTGACGCCTGGGGCAGCGAAACCGACCTTGTCAGCTCCGTCATTGTTGACCGCCCAGCCGCGGATCACGGCGAGGATCGGATCATGATCGGCGATGGCCTCGCCCAGGCGCTTGAGCAGCACCACACCGCAGCCATGGCCGAAAACGGTTCCGGCCGCATCGGCGTCGAAGGCGTGGCATGTGCCGTCCGGCGATACCATGCCGTCCTCCTGATAAAGGTAGTCGCGTTGTTGCGGAAAGCTAATGGAAACCCCGCCGGCGAGGGCCATGTCGCATTGATAGGTGAGCAGCGCCGTGGCCGCCTGGCAGATGGCGACCAGCGAGGTGGAGCAGGCCGACTGGACGGTCATGCTCGGGCCTCTGAGGTTGAGCTTGTAGGAGACGCGGACCGGCAGGAAGTCCTTGTCATTTCCGAGCATCGTCTGGTATTCGGAAACCTGATAGTTTCTGGCCAGCTCGGCGCCGGTGCCGAGGTTGTGCAGCAGATAACTGTTGAGGCTGAGACCGGCATAGACGCCGATGAGCCCGGGGTATTGGGCGGGATCGCAGCAGCCGTCCTCCAACGCCTCCCAGGCGCATTCAAGGAACACCCGGTGCTGGGGGTCCATCAGCTCCGCCTCTTTCGGATAGATGCCGAAGAAGGAGGCATCAAACAGGTCGGGATTGGAGAGGATGCCGCGCGCACCCACGCGTTGGACGCCATCCGCTCCGGAACTGGCGGGGAAACGGGTGATGGAATCCTTGCCGGATATGAGATTGCTCCAGAATTCATCCGGCGTCCATGCATCGGGAAATCTCCCGGACATTCCGATGATGGCGATGGCTTCCGGTTTTTGGTCTTCGGTTTCGTTCATCTGCTGGCAGGTTTCTGGAATCTGGAAAATCCGGCCCTGGAGAGCCGGGCGCGGTCTTGTGCGGAATTGGTGGCGGACCCGTTCCGGCCGCCGCCAAGGAGCGATGCGATGGCGCGCGCGGTGGGCATTGCGAAAAGATCGGTGATCGGGAAATCACGGCCGCTCATTTCGCGGAGCCGGACGTGCATCACGGCGAGATGGATCGAATTTCCTCCGAGATCGAAGAAATTCGCCTGCGGATCGGCGACCGGTTTCTCTAACAGCTCGGACCAAAGCGCGAGGATCCTCGATTCGGCGTCATCCGCAGCCGAGGCGGCGGGCGTGGCAGCGGCGCAATGGTTTTGCTCCATCAGTGCCTTGCGATCCACTTTTCCGTTTGGCGTGAGCGGAAACGCCCCGGTGAATACGAATGCGGCGGGCATCATGTGGGCGGGCAGCCTCGGAGCGAGATGGTCGCGCAGCGAGGCGGCGTCCGCATGGCCGCGGATGTGGGCGACAAGCTGGCTTCCATTCGCAACGACAGCCGCCTCGGTGACCGCGTCGTGCTCGGAGAGGGCGATTTCGATCTCGCCCAACTCGATGCGGTAACCATTGACCTTCACCTGGTGGTCGGCGCGTCCGCGGAATTCGAAAGTGCCGCATGGAAGACGTCTGGCGAGGTCGCCGCTGCGGTAAACCCCATTGACGAAGCGCTCCGCGGTCTTCGCGGGATCGTTGAGGTATCCCGCTCCAAGTCCGATGCCGCCGATGCATAACTCACCGACTTCGCCATCGGCAAGAGGCGCGAGCTTTTCATCGCGGATACTGACATCGACATTCGGTATTTCCCTGCCCAGCGGTATGAATGGGAAACGGTTGATATTGTCACGATGGAGACGGTGAAACAAACAGATGTCGGTGCATTCGGTGGGGCCGTAGGAGTTGACCACCTCCGCCTTGCATGACGGATGTTCCAGCCAGGACCTCAGGCGCGGGACCGAGATCGGCTCGCCACCAAGAACCGCGAAGCGCAATGTCGCGAGATCGGCGAAAGCTCCGCCGGCAGCGGCATCCGCCAGCGGATAAAAGGCGCTGGGCGTGCAGTTGATCAGCGTCACGCCATGATCGCGGATCCATGCGGTGATCCGGGTGATGTCATAGGTCTCGCAATCGTCAAGGATCAGCGTGCCGCCGGTGATGAGCGGGGTGAAGAGGTTCTTCTGGGTGAGATCGAAACTTGGCGAACTGATGACCAGCGTTGTGTCCGCCGGACCGAGTGAGAGTTCGCCGCGATACCATTTCAGGAGATTGGAGAATCCCGAGTGGAACACCGAAGCGGCCTTTGGCAGTCCGGTGGAACCGGAAGTGAAGATCGCGTAAATCGCGGCCGAGTCGTCCGGCACCGGGCCCGTCCTGTATTCGGCGGTTTGCGCGGATCCAATGTTGATGACGTCCACGTCCTCCACACCAGTCGTCCAGCCGGCACCGGCAAGAATCCGTTTCAACCCGGCCGATGCGATCATGCGGCGTATGCGATCCGGCGGATACCCGGGATCGATCGGCACGTAGGAGGCTCCGCATTCGATAATGGCAAGCAGGGAAACGATCAACTCCGTCCCGCGATGAAACGCGACGCCTATTCTGCTACCGGGACGGATGCCGTTTAGTCGCAGCATTTCCGCGACCCCGGCCACCTTGCGTCCCAGCTCGCCGTAAGTGAGCGCGCCCGCGGATGTCCGTAGCGCGATTCGCCCTTGGGCGATGGCGTAGTTCCGTCTCACCGCTTCGATCCAGTGGTCGTGTGCGGCGGCGAGAGCGGCTCCCGGATCGGGAGTCTCTGCTGCGGTGGTGGGGGGCATGATTGAGGACTCGGGAGGCTTTTAGTGTGCGGTAATCCGATGAAATGAAAAGGTCGAATGGGGCATTCCTTCGGATATGCTGATTTTCAGGGGGTGCGTGACGTGGACCTTGCAGGATTTCTAACATCTTTCGCCGCCATATGAATTACGCCATCGCGTATTGCTTGGAAGGGTCAAAAGTCTTGCAATCTCCGGTGATAGGCGGGATCAATCGGCCGTTGCTCCCCCCGCAATGAATTTGTTCAAACCATTGTCCCCCCGGATGGTTGTCGGTCTGTTTTCCTGCATGTTCGCGGGTTTGGCCGCGGCCGTTCGTGCCCAGGATTACTCGCCGGTCGTCGAGGACCGTTTCGAGACGGCCGTCGTGCAACCCCTGCCTGGAGCGAACGCTGACACGGAGGAAAAGCGGGGAGGCTGGGATCTCGGCGCGATCATTTCCGCAGCCTACAACGACAACATTTTCCTGAGCGCGAGCAAACCCGAGGAGGACACCGTCATCCGCATGGCTCCGGTGGTGGCCTATACCCAGGGCGATGACAGCGAGTGGGAGGGCCAGGGTGTCTTCATCCGCGGCGGCTACCGGCCTACGGGTGTCGTGTATCTCGACAATGGCGATGAAAACCGGATCGATCAAGAGGCCGTCTTCAGCGCCGGCTGGCGGGGCAAGGCCACGCGTCTGAGCTACGCGGGCGCGTTTCGCAAACTGGGTGACGCCACTGCGGAAACCGGTCGTCCGACCGATCGTTTCGAATACGACAACGAGGTGCGCGCCGCATGGATCGCCCGCGAGAAGGTGGCCCTTGAAGTCGCCGCCGGCCACGATGCGAACGACTACCTGGATCCCGGATTCATCGATTCGGAGAAAACTTACGGCGAAGTGGCGGTCCGTTACGCTTATTCCCCCAAGACCGAGCTGGGGCTCGCCTATCAGGCCGGCCGTTTCAAAGTCGATGGCGCGGGGCCGCAGCACACCAACCAGGTGACCGGCATCATCAGGTGGCAGCCGCGCGAGAAGATTCGCATCAATCTGGAAGCGGGCGGAGAAAACCGTAAAACCGACAACGGCAGCGAGACCAATCCGGTGGTCGAGGGTCGCTTCGAGTGGGCACCGCGCAAGGAGACCGTGGTCTTCGTGAACGCCTATTCGCGTGAGGAGGCATCATCGTTTTTCTCCGGCCAGAACTACTCCGTGCGCGGCGTGAGCGCCGGGCTGAACCAGCGGCTCGGCTCCAACTGGACGGCCAGTCTGGAGGGCGGCTACGAGCGCAACAGCTACGAGCGGGTCTCCGGCGCGGGCCAGGCCGGCCGCGAGGACAAGCTGTGGTTCATCCAGCCGGCGCTGGTCCGCAGGCTTGGCGACCGCTCCGATTTGAAGCTATTCTACCGCATGTCCGAAAACGATTCCACCGACCGCTCGTTCGGTTACGACCAGCGGATCATCGGACTCGAACTCAACCACAAGTTCTAACAACCAATGAAACACCAGATCATCCGCATGCTCGCGCTCGCCGCCGCCCTGCTCGGCGTCCTGCCCGGGCGGGTCTCCGCGCAGAACGAACGCTCGTCGGGCGTGATCGGCCGTCTCGACACCATCGAGATCCGGGTTCACCGCGAGGAGGATCTCACCACGCGCGGCCAGCTCTCCGCGGACGGCACGATCACCATGCCCTTCATCGGCGCGGTACGGGTGGCGGGCCTCACGACCGACCAGGCCGCCGCGGCCATCACCCGCAAGCTGGCAGACGGCTGGTTGGTGAAACCCGAGGTGAGCGTGTCCATCGAGGCGCGCATCCGCCGGACCGTCACCGTGCTCGGCCAGGCCCAGCGTCCGGGGGTGTTCGAAATACCCGCCCATCGCCGGCTCACGCTCATCGAGGCCGTCGGCATGGCCGGCGGTGTCACCCGCATCGGCAATTCCAGGAAGATCACCCTCAAGCGGGGCGCGTCGGTGACCGTTCTCAATCTTGCCGACATCGCGTCGGGCAAGGGCTCCGACATCCCGCTTCAGGACGGCGACGTGATCACCATTCCCGAAAGCCTGTTCTAACAAAAACCGGAATGCGACACCAGCGATGACACTTATTCGACCACCTTCCGGAAACGAACTGGCAACCCGCGACCCGCACGTTCATGGCGGGGATCCGGCGCTTCATCTGCCGCGACTGGAGCCTGCCCGCGTGCTGGCCATGCTTGTGAGGCGCTCGTGGATGGTCGCCCTGCCGGTATTGCTGGGTGCTGCCGGGCTTTTCCTGTTCGCCGGCACGCTGCCGAAGAAATACCAGGCCACCGGGTCGGTTTACGTCGGCAGCCAGGCGCCGGTGATCTTGGAAATCCAGGCGGTGGCGCCGGAGGAGACCCGTGATCTTGAGCAAATGCGCTCGGTGGAGCAGGGCTTGAGCGCCTCCACCCTGTTGATGCGTGTCATCCGCGGGCACGGACTCGACAAGGATCCCTCATTCGCGCCACCGGGCACGGGCGAGCGGGCGCTGGCCGCCATCATGGCCAATCGCGTGAGAGTGAACCTCCGCCGCGGCACGCGGATCATCGACATTGCCGTCGAGGATTCGGATCCGGATCGGGCTCGACTGCTCGTGGAATCGCTCGTGGCCGAGTACGAGCGATGGACCACCGAGCGCCAACAGGCCATCACCCTGCAGGCCAACGAAGGGCTGGCCCGCGAGGAAGAGCGCCTGCGGGCGCGGATGGAGGAATCCGCGGTCAAGCTCCAACAGTTTCGCGAGGCCAACCCGGTGCCCGGGCTTGAGGGCGCGGATGCGGGCAGTCCGGTGCGCGACGCCCTTGGCGCCCTCACATCGCAACTCACGCAAGCCACCGCCGAACGCGTGCGTCTGGAGGCGGAGTATGAGGTTTATGTGAAGTTCGATGCGGGAAAACCCGAGGCGCTCGCCGGTATCGAGAAAACCGAACGCGGCACCGAAGTGCTGGCCCAGGTCCGTGCGATCCAGCAGAAAGAGGCCGAGTTCGCCCGCGTGAAGGAACGTTACCTTCACAAGCATCCGGTGTACCGCGAGGTGGCAAACGAAATCGTGGTGCTGCGGAAAAACCTGGCCGACACCGTGAATGCCGCCGGCCAGGCGCTCGAACAGCGGTATCGCATCGCCAAGGACAACGAGATTAAACTCGCCGCCCAGGTCGAAAGCGCCCGCCACCTCGCCGTGGACGCCGAGGGCGTCCGCGAGCGCTTCCGTGCGATGACCCGCGAGGCGGAGGCTGACCGCGCGCTGCATGAATCGGTTTCCAAACGCCTGCGCGAAACCCAGCTCGCCGCATCGGTGCCCTCATCCGTGCTGCGCTGGGAGGACACTCCGCTGACGCCGGACAAGCCAAGCGGCCCTCGCAAGATCGTCTTCGCCGCCGTGGGCGGATTCCTCGGCTTTCTGTTAGGTCTGGTGGCGCTCGTCACCGCCGAGTTGTCCGACCGCAAGGTGCGTGATGCCACGGCCGCCGCCCGCGCCACCGGCACGCCGCTGCTGGCCACCGTTCCGGAAATCGAAAACCCCGGCGATGGCATGGTGCTCATGACCGATCCCGCGTCGGCCGGTGCCGAGGCATTCCGCAGGCTGCGGGTCGTGCTCGCCCCGCAGCCGGGAGGAAACACCGGCCGCACCGTGCTTTTCACCAGCGCCAGGGCAGGGGAGGGGAAATCGTTCTGCGCGCTCAATCATGCCACCGCGCTCGCCATGCAGGGCCATCGCACGCTGCTGCTGGACGCGGACATGCGCACCGCCGGCATCAGCCGCGACTTCGCGAGCGGCACCGGCGAGTCCGGTCTCGGCGCCTACCTTGCCGGGCGCATCGAGCCCGCAAACGCCTGCTACGCCACCAGCCTGCCCAACCTCTACGTGCTCTCGTCCGGACCGATGCGTTCGGACGCCGCGGAACTGCTCGCGGGCACCCGTTTCCCGTCCTTGCTGGAGGACGCCTTCCGCTGGTTCGACCGCGTGGTGATCGACGCGCCTCCGGTTCTTTCCGTTAGCGACGCGCTATCCATCTCCCGCTACGCGGACCGCTGCTGCCTCATCGTTCGCGAGGGCACCAGCGACCGCCGCGAACTCCGCCGCGCTGCGGACCTGATTCGCACTTCGTCAGGAAATCTGGTCGGCTTCGTTTGGAACGAGGTGCCCAAAGCCGTCCGCGGGTCGTCACAGCCGGGGCCGGTGGTTCCGGCAAATCGTCCGGGACTCGCTTCACCCCAGCCGGTTGGCACGGTTTCCGCTCACCCTCCCGCCAGCGCCATGACGATTATCGAAAGTTTTGCGTAGATTTTCTTCCCATGTTCGGCTAAACCGACAGCCCGTCCCCCGACATAGGCGGTTGGTCGTCCGATCAAAGGCATTCCCCCCTGTTAGAATTGAATCCGTCTCCCAGCATTCCCCCCCAATCCCCCCGGAACATGAACGCAAGCACCCGCACGGTCGCGGGCGAGGCCACGCGCGCCCGCCCGGAGTCCCCTCCTGCCGAGTTTTCCGAATCCTACTCGCTCCGTCACCGGCACCGGCCGTGGGTGGCCCACCAGAAACTCGTGCTGGTGAGCTTTCTCGGCGATGTCGCCGTGGTCCTGCTCGCCCTCATGGCGGCTTACCTCGTTCGTTTTGAAACCGGCATCCGCGAGGTCGGCGTGATGGACTCGCTGATCGATCTCCGCAGCTACTGCGGCCACGTTCTGCTGGGCGGCGCGCTTCTGGTCTTCCTGCTGACCAACCACCGCTTGCACGATCCGCGCAACTTCCTGGCCATTCGCAAGACCTTCGGCATCATCATCAAGACCTGCGTGATATGGGGCGTGAGCTTCCTGGCACTCGCGCTGGTTCTCAAGATCGAGCCCGCCATCAGCCGCCTCTATTGCTTCATTGGCTGCCTCATCTCGATGATCGGCCTGCTCTCCTGGCGCTGGGTGCTCTACTGCGTGCTGCGCCGCGAGGAGTTTGCGGCCGCCTTGCGGCAAAAGGCGGTGTTCCTCGGTTGGAACGACGAATGCGCGCGGGCGGTGAAACGTTTCGGCGACGGCCGCTCCCACCAACTCAGCGTGAGCGGCATCATCACGCCGCCCGGTGGAAAACTTGAGGTCCCTCCCCCATCCGATGTCCCCATCCTCGGCTCCCATGAGGGGCTGCGCCCGATCCTGCGCTCGTCCGGCGCGGACCTCGTGATGGTGGTGGACGGCACGCTCAACCGCCACGAGATGCTGGAATTGGCGGAAACCTGCGGCCGCGAGTTCATCGATTTCAAACTCATCCCCAGCTGCTTCCAGATCCTCGTTTCCACACTCCAGTTGGAAAGCTTCCACGGCATGCCGGTCCTGGGCCCCGGCAAAATGCCGCTGCACCACGCTTTCAACAACGCCGGCAAGCGCGCCACGGACATCGTCGGCAGCCTCATCGGCATGCTGATTTTCGCACCGGTGATGGCTGTGGCCGCCACTCTTGTTTATCTGGAATCGCCCGGACCCGTCATCTACCGCCAGCGCCGCATCGGTCTCAACGGCCGCCCCTTCCACATCCTCAAGATCCGCAGCATGAAACTCGACGCCGAAGCCGCCGGCATCCCCGGCTGGACCGTCAGGGACGACCCGCGCCGCCTGCGCGTGGGAGCCTTCATGCGAGAGTGGAATATCGACGAACTCCCGCAGTTCTGGAACGTCCTGCGCGGGGACATGAGCCTCGTCGGCCCGCGCCCGGAGCGCCCGGAACTCATCGAGGGCTTCAAGGAGCAGATCCCCCACTACAACGTGCGCCACAACATCAAGCCCGGCGTCACCGGCTGGGCCCAGGTCAACGGCCTGCGGGGCGATACCTGCCTGCGCGAGCGCGTGAAGTTCGACCTCGACTACATCGAGAAGTGGAACTTCCTCTTCGACCTGCAGATCATGTTCATGACCCTCTACAAACGCCGTGGCGCATGCTAACCAAGCGGCGGCCTCCGGTTCTCCGGCGTCCGTTCCGCAGCCCATGAGCCCCACCGCAGAGGAAAACCACGCCCGCCGCCGCGATCGTTCCATCGGCCTCGCGGTGGTGACGTCCTTCCTCTCGAAGGCAGGCACGGTGCTGTTCCAGTTGCTCTCCATCCCCATCGCGGTGCGGGTGCTGGGCCGCGAGGAATTCGGCCTCTACACCACGGTGAACCTCACCCTCAGCCTGGTTTCCCTGCTGCAAGTCGGTGTCGGCCCGGCGCTCACCCACGGCCTCGCCAAGGCCCGCGCGGATGACGACCCCGCCGCCCGGCGCGAACTCGGCTCCACCGCGTTTTTCCTGATGGCGGGCATCGCCACGCTCGCCGGTCTCGCGCTCGCGGCGGTGCTTCTGCTGGTGCCGGTTTCCACGCTGTATGGCGAGGGTTTCGCCGCGCGGGAATCCGTCCTGCGCCCGGCGCTCTGGACCGGCCTGTTCCTCTTCCTGCTGCTATTCATCCTGAATCTAACGGAGCGGGTGAGGGAAGGGTACCTCGAGGTGGCGTCCAACAACCTGTGGGGAGCGGCCGGAAACGTCATGGCCGCCCTGTTTGTCGGCATCGGCGTCTGGTTCGTGCCACAGGTCTGGTTTCTCGTGCTCGCCGTGCATGGCGCGATGGTCCTCGCCAAGCTGGGCAATACCGTTTCCCTCTGGCGCAAACACCCGCTGATGATCCCGCGCCCGGCGGCCTTCAGGAAATCCCGCGCCCGCCACCTGTTCGGCGATGGCATCGCCTTCTCCACCTGCTGCCTCGTCACCGGCATCATCGAATACAACTTCTGCGGCTGGCTCGTCGGCCGCAGTGGCGGCCCCTCCGATCTCGCGCTCTACGGGGTGTTCATCTCGCTCACCGTCATGCAGCTCGGCTTCGTGGTCATGCTCAGCGCCCCCACCTGGCCCGCCGTCGCCGAGGCGCTCGCCCGTGGCGATGTGGCATGGGCGCGCCGCGCCGCCATCCGGCTCCATCGGTTCGGCGCGGGTTTCGCCCTCTGCTCCGCCATGGGCCTCACCCTGCTCGGGCCATGGCTCTTGCCCGTCTGGCTTGGCAACGAATTCTCTCAAATCGGCCGCCCCCTCCTCGCCTGTTACGGCCTGTATTTCGTCGCCCACGTCTGGCGTCACCTCAACCACACCCTGATGATCGGCACCGGTCAGGTTTCGAAGCTCGTCGGCATCCAGCTGCTTGAATCCGCCCTCATCGCCGCCCTCGCCGCTCCCGCCCTCGCCCGGGGCGGCATTGGCGGCATGCTGCTCCTCATGGCCGGCCTCATGCTCCTCATGACGGGAACCGTGCTGCCCGCCCGCGTCATCCGGGCACTGGGGGGAAACGTGGCCGCCTCCCCCCGCCAATAGTCCGAAAACCGGCAAAAAAGGCGCCTCAAGGCGGATTACAATTGGTGCCTCCAATGGTCCGGATTTATCCGGCTTGTCGGCGGGCTGGGGATGGGGCAGCTTGGACGGGTTCTCGCCATGTCCCGTCCGCCCGCATCGTCCGCCCCCCTTTCCGCCTCGCACTGGTATTCGGGGCCGCGGTTGTGGCGCACCCTGAGGAATGTGGCGGCGGGCGCGGGGCGCAAGGTGCTGCTTGCCGCGCTCATCCTGTTTTACTGCCTGAAGGACAAGGACACCCCCACCTGGGCAAAGGGTGTGATTGTGGGGGCTTTGGGTTACCTGATTCTGCCTGCCGATCTGATCCCGGACATTCTTCCGGGAGCCGGATACGGCGATGACTGGGGCGCGCTCGTCGCGGCGCTGGGCACGGTGGCCGCCTACATCAAGGACGAGCACAAGGCCCGGGCCGGCGAGCAGGTGGATCGATTGCTGGGGAAGGGGAATCCGGCCCCGCCCGCGGAATTCATTGAATAAATCCGGAGCGGTGGGAGTATCACCCGGCACAGCTTAGCTTTCCGTCCATGAATTTCCGTTCCGCCGTCCTCGCCGCCGCCGTCTGCTTTCCGTTTCCGCTCTCGGCGGAGGTGAAACTCGACGACGAAGCCTTCGGCAAAAGCCTTGGCGGATGGAACAAGCAGCAGGGCAAGGCCGTGGAATACAAGCTTTCCGGGTCCGACTACCGCACCTACAAGCCCGAGGTCACCCCGACGCCCGAAGGCGGGATTTTCATCTCCGTGCGCATCGACCACATCCGCGGATGGCTTTCCTCGGATGACCACGCGATGCTCGAAATCACCGTGAGCCCCTACGGGGTGATCTCATCCGCCAAGTCCAGCATCGCCATCCAGGGCCGCTCGATCACCAGCGATGTGATCATGGGAACCACCGTGGCCGGCAAGGAAATCACCGGGGCGGACCGCGCGGTGCAGATCGGCGCGGACCTCGTTGCGGACCTCTCGGCCAAACTGCTGCGCGAGAAGATCGTGGAGGCCGGGCGCGTGAGTTTCCCCTCGGTGCTCAGGCACAACTACAATCATATCTATCAGGCCCTGCGCCTCGACGGAGCCCCGGTCCAGCCCTTGCTCCCGGTGCTCCCGCCTTCCGCCGCGAAACCACCCGCGTCCGCTCCGGCAGCGGCGCCAATCCCGGCCTCGCCCGAAACGAAACCGGCTGAGATTCCACCCGCCAAGCCCGGGGAATCCGCGCCCGCCGAAGAGCCGCCGCCGGTCGCCAGGCCGGTTCCGGGAAATGTGCCGCTGGATGTGACTCCCTTCGCCCACCCGACGGGTGGCGAGATCGCCCCGCAGTAAGCGCGGGGCGGGGTGCCGGCACGCATGACTAACAGCGAAATCCGGGCGTGACAGTTTCGGGGAAATCCGTAACTTCTCCGAAACATCCCACTGTGCTTCCCAATGCCCAACCCCCTACACACCCTTGGATACCGTTTACTGGGCGCCTCCCTTGAAGGCCCCCGGCATGACGAGCCCGCCTCGCTGCTGTCGCGTCGCGGATTTCTCGTCGCCACCGCCGCCCTGAGCAGCTGCTCGGCCGCGGCCCCCTTGGCGGGGACAAAACCGGCACCCGGCCCCGCCGCCCCGGTCAGGACGCCGCCCAACACCAACTACCGCACCCCCGCCGTGCAGGGGCCCGTCCCGCGCAATCCGGACATGGCGCTCAGTTCGAATTTCTCCAAATCCTCGGGCGTCACCTTCTCCCGCGTGCTGGTTTCCGGAAACCACATCGCCATCACCTTCGATGACGGCCCGCATCCGCAAAACACGCCGCGTTTGCTCGACATGCTTCGCGCACGCAACATCAAGGCCACCTTCTACGTGATCGGCCGCAGCGTGGACCTCTACCCGCAGGTGGTCCGCCGCACCGTCGCCGAGGGCCACGAGGTCGGCAACCACACCCACACCCACCGCCTCATGACCAAGCTCGGCGATGCCGAGGTCCGCACCGAGCTGTCCCGCTGCCGTGATGCCGTCGCCCGCGCCGCCGGCGTGCAAATGCGCACCATGCGCCCGCCCTACGGCGGACTCCTCCAGCGCCAGCGGGTCATGGTCCACGATGAATTCGGCTATCCCACCATCCTCTGGTCGGTCGATCCGCTCGACTGGAAACGCCCGGGCGCGTCCGTGATCGCCTCGCGCATCCTCAGCGGCACCACCGCCGGCGGCATCGTCCTGGCCCATGATCTTCACGCCCAGACGGTGGATGCCATGCCGGCCACCCTCGACGGCCTGCTGCGCCGCGGTTTCAAATTCGTCACGGTCTCGCAACTGCTGGCAATGAAGACGGATCCGGCGACCGCCCAGGCCGCCGCCGAGCCCGCGGTCACCACGTACTGAGCGAGCCCCCACAACCGTGAGCGAGATCCAGTTCGGCGAGCGCTACTTCGCGACGCGTGAACGCCTGTCGGCCGTGATGCGTGGCATCGCCTCGCTGGCCGGTGAAACGCACACCGACCTCGGGGACAAGCTGCCGCTGCACGAGATCGCGGCGGGTTTGGGAAACCCCTTCCTGTTCGTGGTTTGCGGCGAGGTGAACGCCGGCAAGTCCACCCTGCTCAACGGGCTCTTCGGGCGCGACCTCTGCCGCGTCAACATCCTGCCGGAAACCGACCGCGTCCTCTGGTACAAATACGGGTCCCCGGCCCGCGATGTGGAAATCACCCCGCTGCTGGAGGAACGCCACCGGCCGATCGAGTTCCTGCGCGATTTCAATCTGGTGGATACCCCCGGCACCAATTCCATCATCCGGGGCCATCAGGACATCACCGAACGTTTCCTGCCTTCCGCCGATCTCGTCCTCTTCGTTTTCCCGGTCACCAACCCGTGGGGCGCGGCCACCTGGGATTTCATCTCGCGCATCCCCCCGGAAACCCTGGAGCGTACCGCGTTTGTCATCCAGCAGGCGGACCAGCGCGAGCCGATGGACATTCAGGTGATCCTCGGCCACATGTCGGACCTCTCGATGAAACGCATCGGCCGCGTGCCGCCGATCTTCGCGGTTTCCGGCAAGCTGGCGTACGAGGCCAAACGCGCAACCCCTTTCGCCGTCGACAAACTGCGCGCCAGCGGATACCAGGCGCTGGAATCGTTCATCTCCAAAAGCGTCTGCCAGTCACCCGCGCGCCGCAGTGCGCTGGAAACATGGCGCAGCCAGGCCGCCGGCGCCATGCGCGCCGTCGAGGACCGCATCGAGGAGCAAACCCGCGGCATCAACTCCCAAAGTCGATTCATCGGACTCGTCGAGCGCGAGATCGACGGACTCCGCGAGCACTTCGTCCGCCGCCTGCCCGCCCACCTTGCCGGAGTGGCCGAGGTTTTCGAAACCGAGGGCCTCTGGGTCACCCGCCAGCTTCACCGCAGGCTGCGCGCCTTCCCATCCATCATCCGCATCTTCTCCGGCGACCGCACCGGCCATGAGATCGAGGCCATCTTCATCGAGCGGCTCCAGACCGCCGTCGAAGCCATCGCCGAGAAGGACGGCGACGGCGTGGTTGAGGACTGCCGCAGCCACTGGGACGAACTCGGCGAACGCGTGCGCGGGGAAATGGGAATCGACCTGGAATCCTCCGATCCCATTGATGAGACCCTCGATGCCGCCCGCACCCGCTTCGTCAGCCGCCTCGGCCGTGCCGCCCGCCAGGGAATCGGAAACCTCAAGGTGCGCAACCAGCTCGACAAGGACCTCCGCCGCAGGAATCTCGCGCTCAAGTCCTTCCTCGTTTCCACCCTCCTCCTCACCATCGCCGGCGCGGTATCCGGCGCACTCGGCGTTCCCTGGCTGCCGCTCATTCTTTGCGGGCTGGCCCTGCTTTTCCTCTCCGGCGGCACCCTCACCGCATGGATCACCCGCAAGGCGGTCACCCGCGAGTTCCGGCACCGCCTGCTGGATACCTGCGGCGCCTTTGCCAGCACCCTGCACTCGGACTACGAGGAGGCGCTGCGCGTCGTCTTCCGCGATTACACCGCATCGCTCAACAACGTCCGCACCCATCTCGCCCGCGAGAAACTCGCCATCGAGCCCCGCCTCAAACGCTGGCAGGAACTCTTCCTCACCCTCAAGGCCATCGAGCAGGAACTCTGATTTGCGGGATTCTCCGCCGATTTTGATTCAGGAAAACCCGGTATTGCACTTTTCCAAAGCATCCGCAGACTCCGGGCATGGAACTCGACCTGATCGACGTCCAATTCGACCTCCGGCACGTCAAGCCCCGCGAGCTCGAAGAGGCGTTTGAAGACCCGTTTTCGATCCGTTTTCTTCCCGACGCCGAACGCCCGGACGGAGCCACGCGCTTCTATGCCCTCGGCCGCACCGTGGCGGACCGCTACCTGTTCTTCTCATTCGCCACCGATGGCAAGACCGCCCGCGTCGTCGCCGCGCGCGACATGTCCGAAACCGAGCGGAAATTCTACGATCGCAAATACGCCGAATTCCGCTGAATCCCGAGCCCCTTTTCCGCATGAACGTCATCACCCGCTGGTCCGAAATCCCCGAATTCGCAGATGAGGCCGAAGAGGCCGTCTTCTGGGAAAACCACGAACTGGACGGCCGCCTGATGGCCACCTCTGTCCACGAGGCAGACTCCCGCGAATCCACCACCATCACCCTGCGCTTCGATCCCCGCATGCTCTCCCGCATCAAGCGCATCGCCCGCTCCCGTTTCCTCAACTACCAGTCCATGATGAAACAGTGGCTCGCCGAGCGCCTGGAGGACGAAATGCGGAAACTCTGACGCGCCGCCATGCCTCCGGCCGTCCTCCACCGTCCCGCCGTCTGGCTGGCCGGCCTCATCCTCTGGGCCGCCGTGCTCTGCTTCCTCTCCTCCCGTCCCGCCATGGGCCCCGTCGTCCATGTGGACCACATCGACAAGATCCTCCACTTCGGCTACTTCCTCGGTGGCGGCTTCCTCTTCGCCGGATGGAGACTCCCGCGCGGTCCATCCCCGCCCGCCTGGTCCCGCATCATCATCACCACCATCCTCGCCATGGCCGCCATCGGCCTCCTTGACGAACTCCACCAACTCCGCACCCCCGGCCGCAGCGGCG
The DNA here is from genome assembly GCA_964554865.1 of uncultured Luteolibacter sp. Classification (GTDB taxonomy): domain Bacteria; phylum Verrucomicrobiota; class Verrucomicrobiia; order Verrucomicrobiales; family Akkermansiaceae; genus Luteolibacter. Next base: position 64,050 of record CAZKQK010000007.1, read on the forward strand.
GAGACCCCTGGGACTGGCTCGCCGATCTCCTCGGCGGAGCCGCCGGAGCCTTCCTCCTCAAAGCCGCCTCCCGCATCGCAAAGCCCTGATTTCCATCGAAGATTGATGCCTCTCTCGCGGCGGATGGGTTTCATGTCGCGGGGGCGCATCCGGGCGGTTTGGCAATCGCGACTCCGGAAGCTCCTGCCTGGCTATTCCGGGGAATCCGTGGCGGCCGGGTGATTTGGGGAGGTTTGCCACATGAGGAGAAACACCACACGGCGGCGGCTGCGATGCCAGCCGGGATGGCAAGCATGATCAGCACCACGAAAATCATGATTGCCTCCGGCATTCCAATTGGACTCATGCGATTTCGGGTTGGGTTATCATGGCAGGGAAAATGAAACCGCGAGTGGACGCCTGAACCTTCGGACAGGCGGCCGGGAGCGGAATCCGCACCCGTTTTCCCATCGTGTGATTCCCATCCGCCGTCTCAAGCGGCACCCTTGCCGCCGCCACCCGGGCCGGAAAGCGGCGAGGGCGGAAGGGATGCCGGTCCTCCGGACAGATTCGCGTTGCCATCGACCTGTCCGCCCGGCGTGAGCTTGTCCACGATCTTCGGCAGATACTCGGCGAGGAAACCGGAAACCTGCGAGGCATCCAGTCCGAGCTTGGAGGCAACCGCCTGAAGATGCCCGGATCCGAGCACGCCCTGGATTTGTTCCGCGCTGATGCCCTGGTTTTCACCCGTGCCCACCCACGAGGAAAACACGTCGCCCAGCCCGCCCTGCTGGAATTTCTCCATCAGGCCCTGCATGCCACCGCTCTGTTCGAGCAGCGAGCCCAGCGCCGGGCCCAGCGGATGGCCCACACCCCCGGCGGCGTCGGATTTCGAGGCAAAGGCGGATAAAAGCGAATCAAGGAGTCCCATGGTCGTGGTGGTTGAGGTTTGGTGATTGGCCCCAACACCATGAAGCAAGGGCCCGGGCCGGAAAGGAAAAATTGAACCGGAAGCCAAAATCAGCCGGCAAGACGCCAGGGAGGGTGTTGTCCGTTCAGCCCCGCGCCACTCTCCCATGCATCGGGATGCGGTTGTTTGTCTCGTCTCCGGAGAACCTGGGCGTTCCGGTAAACAATGCGTTGCCGACCGGACAAATGGGAACAAATGACTTGTCTTCGCTTGAATTGTGCAATGAACTGCGCAAGTCCGCCCCGGTGGATGAGGAATTCTCAACCTCGCCAGCTAGCGGTCGGCATCGACCGCAAACGATGCCGCCAACCCGGGCAAAAGGCCGGGGGGGCGGCGGCGCATGTCCAAGCCGCCACCTTCGGGGAAACGGCC